>CAZOPP010000014.1:0-12585 GCA_964581875.1 uncultured Candidatus Saccharibacteria bacterium | reverse complement strand
GTGCGGTCGGGGCTTCACTTTTGCAGTGTTTTTGTTTACACCATCAAGAGCTTGATTGTCCCTGCGATGCACAGCAGGTGAAGACCATTGTCTACGATGATGTAGACCGGTGCATAGAATGCGATGGCGAACTCACGTTTAACTCCAGTCTCACTCATTGCACCATTGGCCGTTCTTCCTCCTATCAATCGTAACCAAACTTCACCAAGTGACCACCGGTCAATGATAAAGTGTGGTATGAAAATGGATAGTGCTACCCAAGGATCCCACTCTTGCATTACTGTGCAAACACACAATGTGTAAATGAGCACATGGATGATGCAAGCAGTCGTGTTGGATGACTTTTTGATCGCCATCCAAAGTGGCTGAAACAGGTAGTCTCCAAGGATATGCCCGAGTAGGGCCAAGATAAAAAGTTCTGCCATGGTTCGTCGTTTTTCTAAATATGATTATACACAAATAAATAAATTTGTCAAACACAAAACAAATTATGCTATAATAAACCCATGAAAAATATATCACCACAATTAAAAAGTTTTTTGCACGCTGGGGCAGTTTTTCTATATGTTCTTGGTGTTGCGATCCTTCTTTCAAAAGGAGAAAATATTTTTGGAGCGGAAGATACTTTATACATACCAATTTTTATGATTTTGCTTTTTGTTGTTTCGGCAACAACTGTTGGAGGGCTTGTTCTTGGTCGTCCGATACTTATGTACTGGGATGGAAAGAAAAAAGAAGCGCTTAAGTTTCTTTTAATGACGGTCGGATGGCTTGCACTTTTCGCAATAATTATTATTTTTATTCAAATTTTAAAATAGTTTATGTCAAACAGAATTGTACACTTTGAAATACACGCAGATGATTTGTCTCGAGCAAAAGATTTTTACACAAAAACTTTTGGTTGGGAATTTGAAGAATGGAAAGGGGGAGAAAAAGAATATTGGATGATTATGACTGCACCGAAAGATTCGAAAGAGCTTGGGATAAATGGAGGAATGTTGAAGCGTCCTGAAGGCTGTCGGCCTGTCGAAAAAGGTCAGGCTGTGACGGGCTTTGCCTGTACTGTTGTTGTCGAAAATTATGACGAAACTGCAAAAAAGATTTTAGAAAATGGCGGAATAGAAGCAATGCCAAAATTTGATTTAGCAGGAATGGCTTGGCAAGGATATTTTCTAGATACTGAAAAAAACATTTTTGGGATACATGAGGTGAGAGGAGAGATGAAATAAAATCCAAGAGCCGGGACCATGTGGTCCCGGCTCTTGTTATTTGCTGTGCTTTAGGATGCCAACAGATGTCTTGGCTCGTTCGTCGGTCTTCTGGCTCGTGTTACCGAACCTTATCCGCGGCCAAAACATCATTATTGTGTTGCATTGGGCTGTCGGTGTTCCAATCTAAGTTGGTCCGATATGCCTTTCCCGCGCGGTTGCGCCACAGCTAACTAACAATAAGTCAAAGAACGGGTGTGCCTTTTTGTTCATTATTTCAGAGAAACTTAACGCGTCAGGTGGTCCGATTAGACAAGGCGTGGGAGCGTTATGCTAGCCTGCATTGATCTCTGAATTTAGAACAGCCTTTCAAATATTATTTTAAGATTTAATTTGTGTCAATAAAAATGAAGAAGCCCCGACCGTGCGGTCGGGGCTTCTGTCCTCATCGGTGATCATGGTTAGTCATCAGACTTTCCCAAAATACGAATAAGGGTAAGGAACAGATTCAGAATGTCGAGATAAAGAGCAAGGGATACATCTATCGCATTGTTTATTGTCTTCGGTACCGTGTTCGCTCGGTACATATCAAAACCTATGTACAGCGAAAAGATGCCAACGGCGGCGTAATCAATTATGCCCAAGTCAAGACCGGGTATAAATATTTGCGCAATTCGAACTATCACAAGTCCTCCAAGCGCTAAGAATAGAGCACTGCCCATATTCTTAAAAACGTTAGGAAACACTGTGCCGCAGAATCCCATGAGTAATGTTATGCCTGCGGTTAGCCCGAAAGCATTTCTGATTACGTCAGAACTGTACTGGTTCAGAGCTGGAGCCAATATTACCCCGAAAGGTATAAGGACCATATTGTAGCCGATGAATGAGAGGAGTGGGTTATTGCTTTTTACTGCGATTACAGTTCCTACAATAGGGATGACCAACCCTAGAAACAAGAATTCCCAGATTGATGGAATGTAACCCATTTTAGTTGAAATGTGTGCCGTAATCGCTGTTCCCACTAGTCCCCAAAAGAGGGATAGTGTGAGGATTGCATAGAATCCAGTTGCGCTAATGGTGTCACGACCATTTCGATCAAAAACACCAGTGTTGATTATGTTTTCCATGTACGTACTTTGTTTTGCTTTATATTGCATCAGATTTGTAATTAAATCAAGACATGTTATATTTCACTCATGCAAATCGGAATTGTTGGTTTACCAAATGTGGGGAAGAGTACTCTCTTTAATGCCTTAACAAAAAAGGGTGTTTTGGCTGCGAATTATCCTTTCGCGACAATAGATCCGTCTGTCGGTATCGTTGCCGTGCCAGACGAAAGACTTTGGTCGCTTTCAGAATTTTCAAATTCTAAAAAAACAATTCCGGCAGCTATTGAGTTTGTAGACATTGCAGGGCTGGTTGAGGGTGCTTCAAAAGGTGAAGGACTTGGAAACAAATTTCTTTCTCACATTCGTGAAGTGGATGCAATACTTCAAATGGTTAGAATTTTTCCGCTTGAAGAATCTGGAAACGGAATTATGCACGTCTACGGCGATATTGATCCACTTCGTGATATTAAAGTTATAAACATGGAGCTGATTTTGGCCGACCTTGAAAGTGTGAATAAAAGAATTGGAAATATTTCTCGTGATGTAAAACGCGGCGATAAACCGGCTGTGGCGGAAGATTCTGTGCTTCAAAAAATAAAAGTTGTTTTGGAAGAAGAAAAAATGGCAAACATTCTTTCGCTTTCGGAAGAAGAAACAAAAATTGTAAAAAGTTTGAACCTGCTAACTTCAAAGAAAATTATTTTTGGGCTTAATAAGAAAAGTGGCGCGGCAAATTTGGATCAGGCGGAGCCTGACAAATTCGCCGCGCTTACAAGCTTTATCGAAGAATCTGGATACGAATATGTTGTCCTCGACGCAAAAACAGAAGACGATATTCGTGATATGTCTGCCGAAGAAAAAGCTGAGCTTCGAGAGGGAAGTGATGGAATTTCAGATTTAATTCAAAAAAGTTACAAGCTTTTGGGTCTAATGACTTATTTCACGACAGGTGAACAAGAGTCACGCGCTTGGACTGTCAAAGTTGGTTCGACTGGACCTGAGGCTGGAGCTGCAATTCACACGGATTTTAAGACAAAATATATTAGAGCGCAGGTTATAAATTGGAAAGATTTACTTGATTCTGGATCTATGTCAAACGCCAGGGCGAAAGGATTGATCAGAACAGAGGGAAAAGAGTATATCGTGAAAGATGGGGATGTTATTGAGTTTATGGTTTAAGGAAAAGCCCCGCGTGAGCGGGGCTTTTTTCTTACCTGTTTAGGTTAGAGTGCGTGAGCAGCCATTGGTACTGACTGCAACAAAAGAACTGTGATGAACGTCGACTGACGCGGATGCTTGATGAACGCGTCAGTTATGATTGGGAATATGAGTAGTCGTTGAATCACTCCCCAAGTATTGATGTCGTAGCCATTTCGAACTTGCGGTTGAGGAAACTTAGGTCTCATAAGTGCTTGGTGGTTTTGCTGTATATTACATAATATTTATCTTTTGTCAAGTATTTTGTGTTTGTTTTTAATATTTTAAAGGGGCGCGGGCTTCGCCCGCGCCCCTATAAAATCCCCAAAATAATTGTTATAAAGCCCAAAATTTGCTATAATATTCCCATGATAATTACATATTTTGGTAAGCAATTCTTCAAAATCCAACAAGGAGAAACAATAATCGCGATAAATCCTGTTAGTAAAGATTCAAAAGAATTTAATAAGGCAAAATTTGGTTCACAAGTTGTTATTTCAACAACAAATCATCCAGATTTCAACGGAATAGAATCAGCAACTTTTGGTGACACAGCACCTTTTGTCATAAACGGTCCGGGAGAATATGAAGTTGGAAATGTTTTCGTAAAAGGATTTTTATCTTCAGCAGAGATCGATAAGAAAAAATATGTAAACACTATTTATTTGATTAAAATCGAAGATATAAATATTTGTTTTCTTGGTCCTTTGGATAGTAAAGAATCCCTTTCAAAAGATTTGGGCGAAGAAATCGACGAACCAGATATTATTTTTGTTCCGATAAATGGCGATTCCACAATCGACGCCACAACAGCCGTGAAAATTGCAAACTCTTTCAATGCAAAAATGGTTATCCCAATGGATTACGATAAAGACAGTATAAAAACATTCATTAAAGAAACCGGTTCAGAAGATGTAAAACCTGTCGACAAATTAACACTCAAGAAAAAAGATTTTACGACTGGAAAAATTACTGTTGCCCTTTTAGATTTTTAAAATGTCTAGCTTTATAAACAACTTAAGACAAAGACCAAGAGATGTTCGAAACAAAATCGCAATCATCTCTGCAATGTCTCTAACGTTTATAATAGTTTTGATTTGGCTTTTGGTTGTAAAAAATGGAAAGACAAACGAAGACATAAACAAAAGATCAGCCGGCGAAGATTTAAAACCACTCATGATGATTTTCAGCGGTTTTAAAGACGGAGTTTCAGAATCAAAAGCAAATATTAGCAATGAAGAAAGATAATTAAAAATATATGGCAAAGAAAGCAAAAGATTTACCAGAAGGTGTAAAAAGAGACAAGATAATAGCGTCAAATATTGTTAGCGAAATGAAAGATTCGTATCTTTCATATGCCATGTCTGTTATCACATCTCGTGCGCTTCCAGATATTCGTGACGGACTAAAGCCAGTACACAGAAGAATTTTGTTTTCAATGCACAAGCTCGGAGTTACTTCAAGTGCAAAGTTTGTAAAGTCTGCTCGTATAGTTGGGGATGTTATCGGTAAATATCACCCTCACGGAGACTCTTCTGTTTATGACGCGATGGTAAACACAGTTCAAGATTTCTCTTTTAGATATCCTTTGGTTATTGGTCAGGGAAACTTTGGTTCAATTGACGGTGACTCAGCTGCGGCGATGCGTTATACAGAAGCAAAAATGTCAAAATTTTCTGGTGAGCTTTTGAAAGATATTGAAAAAGACACAGTTGATTTTCGTCCAAACTTTGACGACACATTAAAAGAGCCTTCAGTTTTGCCCGCTGCAATTCCAAACCTTCTTTTAAATGGAACTTTGGGTATTGCTGTGGGTATGGCAACAAAAATTCCACCACACAATCTAACAGAAGTTGTCGATGGGGTTTTGCATCTTATTGATAATCCAAAAGCAACAACAGAAGAGCTTGCAGAATTTGTTTTGGCACCGGACTTTCCAACAGGAGGTTTGATTTATAACAAAAAAGATATTGTCGCAGCGTATTCAACTGGTCGCGGTGGTGTTGTTTGTCGGGGTGAAGCTGAAATTGTAGAAACAAAAGTTGGTCAGTCACAAATTGTTATAACTTCGATACCTTATCAAGTGAACAAGGCAAACCTGATTACTCAAATCGCGGATTTGTTTAGAGACAAAAAAATTCAAGGTCTAAAAGACCTGCGAGATGAATCAACTACAGATATTCGAATTGTTATTGATCTAAAAAGCACTGCTCATCCACAAAAAGTTTTAAATACTTTGTATAAAAATACTCAGCTTGAACAAAATTTCAACTTCAACATGGTTGCTTTGGTTGACGGTGTTCCGCAAACTCTTTCTTTGAAAGATTTCTTGTCTGAATTTATTTCTCACAGACAAGTTGTTGTTGTAAGAAGAACAAAATTTGATCTTGCAAAAGCAGAAGCTCGAGCGCACATTTTGGAAGGTTTGAAAATCGCGCTCGATCATATTGAACAAGTTATCAAAACAATTCGCGCATCAAAAGACAAAGAAGAAGCAAAAGTAAATTTGATGAAAAAGTTCAAGTTTTCTGATCTTCAAGCGACAGCGATTTTGGATATGCGACTTCAGAAACTTGCTGGACTTGAAAGAAAAGAAATTGAAGACGAATTAAAAGAAAAGCTTGCACTTATAAAATATTTGAAAGATTTGCTTGCGAGTCCAAAGAAAATATTAAACTTGATTTCTGACGAATTGAAAGAAATTAAAGAAAAATACGGAGACGCACGAAGAACAAGAGTTATAAAAGGCGGAGTAAAATCTATTTCTGACGAAGATTTGATTCCAGAAAAAGATTCTGTTCTTGTTTATACTTTGGGCGGATATGTAAAAAGAACCGATCCAACAGAATATCGTTCACAAAAGCGTGGCGGTGTCGGTGTTGTCGATTTGGAAACAAAAGAAGAAGATGTTGTAACTCATCTTTTAAATACTTCAACTCACAGCGACTTGCTTTTCTTCACAAATCTTGGAAAAGCTTATCAAATAAAAATGTTTGAAATTCCAGAAGGAAGACGCGCAACAAAAGGAAAATCTATTATGAACTTCCTTTCTCTTAGCGCTGATGAAAAAGTAACGTCTATCGTTGCGATGGACAAAGATAAAAAAGCAAATAGTGAATTCTTGCTTTTGGTTACAAGACAAGGGGTTGCGAAAAAAGTTTCAGCAGAGAGCTTTAAAGAAGTTCGCCGAAGTGGTTTGATTGCTATCAAGCTTGGCGCTGGAGACGAACTTTATTCAGCGAATTTCCTTGGAAAAACAGACGATGTTATTGTGGCGACAAAAAAAGGTCAATCGATAAGATTTAAGAGTTCTGATGTTAGAGAAATGGGTCGCAGCGCCGGCGGTGTTCGTGGAATGAAGCTCGGCAAAGATGATATTATCGTGGGGGTTGGCGTAATTTCAAAAGATACAAAAGACGCAACACTTCTTGTTATGTCTGAAAATGGTTTCGGAAAGAGAACTGATATTTCTGAATACAAAACTCAAAAACGTGGTGGAAGTGGAATTAAAACTGCAAAAGTTACAGCCAAAACAGGCGAACTTGTTGTTGCGAGTTTGATTACACCAGATTTGTCGGAAATAATTGCGATTTCTAAAAAGGGTCAGGTTATAAAAACTGATATTGAATCAATCTCTGTTTTGGGGAGACAAACTCAAGGTGTGAAAATTATGAAGCCAAGGGCGGGGGATAGTTTGGCATCGCTTACTTGTTTGTAGGTTTTGAGGATATAGGAAAAGGGTGGCGGGCGAAGCCCGCCGCCCTTTTCCTTTATAAAACTTCTTCACAACAAAACTACTTTATTTTGTTCATTGTTATATAATATATTTATATGGTTTTTAATTTTTCAAATCCAGAAAATAATATAAAATTTCTTTCTCTAAAAGAGGGTGACGTGGTGGCGGATTTTGGATCAGGTTCTGGTCACTACGTTTTACCAATCTCAGAAGAAGTTGGAGAATCTGGAAAAGTTTACGCTATTGATATTCAAAAAGATTTGCTCGCAAAATTAAACAAAGAATGCACTGAAAGACATTTAACAAATATTGAAATGATTTGGGGAAATGTCGAAAAAGTTGGTGGTTCAAAATTACGAAACGAAAGTCTTGACGTTCTTGTAGCTTCAAATATTTTGTTTCAAGTAGAAGACAAAAAGTCTTTTGTAAAAGAATGTTTTCGCACGCTTAAAAAAGGCGGAAAAATTCTAGTTGTAGATTGGTCAGAATCTTTTGGTGGAATTGGTCCACAACCAAAATATGTTATTTTAGAAAATTCTGCTGAAGAACTTTTCACTTCTGAAGGATTTTTACTAAAAGAGTCTATTCCAGCTGGCGCCCATCACTACGGTCTTTTGTTTATAAAGCAATAAATACCCACAGAATTACTTCTTATTTTTATTGTTTTACCTTAAAATATAAGAGATGAAAAACTTTCAAATTATTCTACTTGTTGTGTTTGGTCTTTTTGGAGGACTTGCAGCAGCTTTTTTCTCTGGAGCGATAGAATTGCCTCAAAAAGCATCACAAAGTCCAACTGGTGGTGCCGCTGGATCTGTTACCATGTGGGGAACAATCCCAAAAAGTCAGCTTCGTGACACAATAGATTTTTTCAACAACCAAAGTGGTGGAAATTTAACTTTGAATTATATTGAAAAAAATCCAGCAACATATGAAAAAGACTTGTTAGACTCTTTTGCTTTTGGTGGAACGCCAGACATTTTCATGCTTTCAAATAGTCTGATAAATCTGTATTCAGAAAAAGTTGTAACTATTCCTTATCAAGGTTTCTCTGAAAGAATGTTCGCCGATACATACATCCAAGCCGCTGAAGTTTTCAAAACCGAAGTTGGAATACTTGGTTTTCCGCTTTTATCAGACCCCTTGGTGATGTTTTACAACAAAGATCATTTTGACTCTGCAGCAGTAACTCTTCCTCCAAAACTCTGGAAAGATTTTTCTACTTTGGTTCCAACTCTTACAGAAAAAAACGAACTTCTTGAAATTAAAAGAAGTGGTGTTGCGTTGGGCGAAGCAAAAAATATAAAAAATTTCAAAGAAATACTTTTGGCGATGAATATTCAGCTCGGTAACAATGTTGTTGTTCGAGATTACACAAAATCTTCTTATGTTCCAGTTTTTTCAAGTAAATCTTTAATCTCGGCAAAGCCAGCCGAAGAAACTCTAAAATTTTTCCTTGAATTTTCAAATCCGTTAAAGTCTGTCTATTCTTGGAATAAAAGCCTTCCTTTTTCTCTAACAGCTTTTGTTGGAGGCGATGTTTCGATTTACTTTGGTTTTGCAAGTGAAATTTCTTTGATTCAAAAAATGAATCCAAACTTAAATTTTGATATTGCACAAATTCCACAAGTTGAAGGTTCTGGAACAACCCTGACTTATTCAAATGTTTACGCCCTCGCAATTCCAAAAACAACAAGAAATTTTCAAGGTGCATTTTATGTCGCAAGTCAAATCGCAAACGGACCTCTTGCCGGACCAGTTTCTTTAGTTTCTGGACTTTCGCCAATTCGAAGAGATTTGCTTTTACCAACAATGTCACTTACAAAGTTTACCGACGTTTACTACAAAGCCGCAATAGCATCTCGTTCTTGGATTGATCCAAGTTATTCTGAATCAAATAGAATTTTTACAGATATGATAGAAAATGTTATTTCAGGTCTTAAGAATTTTGGTTCTTCTGTCGCTGATACAAATACAGAATTAAGAAATTTACTTGCAAAATAATGAATTTAAATAGTATAAAAAAATATTTGTTAATTTTGGCAGTAGCACTTCCAGTTTTTGTTGGCGCTCAAACTTTTAGTACTGAGATTTATAATATTAACTGGCATACACCACCTTTCCCTTGGGTTAATCCTTCACCCGGTTGTACTGATTGTGCAACAGACACATCAATTACCGTTTCAGGAACAATAGAGCACACAAATCAAAACCCAGCACCATATCAATTCCAAATCGAATATGGCTATCCTGGTTTTGGCGCTGTCGCAGGAACAACCAGTACTCTAATGGATGGTTGGGAAGTTATGGGTACAGGACCACTTCTTAATTCAAGTGAATATTTAGATAATCAAAATCGATTTGGAATAAATGTTATAAATTTGAAACCTTCGCAGTATTATTATTTTGATATTGTTGAATGGAATACTACAGGAAATGCTGGAGAGCCACTTCATGATTATTACATTGCGAGAACAAAAAAACCTGAGGTTATAAATATAAATTTATCTACTTTTAATAATGGATCAAGCACTCTTTCCGGGTCTATTATCTTGGCTTCAAACTATGCGCCTGGTGTGATTTCAGGCATGCCTGTCGGTGTTTATATTCTTTCTGCGCCATCAACAGGTGACACAGTTAATGAAAATGCTGTGATATATGCTTTCTCAATGGTTGTTGGTTCAAATGGATCTTTTTCAATGCCTATAACCGGACTTGAGTTAAATCAACAATACTACGTTCAACTTGTAAACGAGGCTTCTGGTCTACCTCTTATGGACAGTGTTTCTTTTATGTTTGATGATCAAAACACACCAACAACCACCAATCCACCTGGTGGAAATGGCACCACTCCTCCAGAATCTTCAAACGAATTTGAAAACGGTATTGTAAACTGTGACGGAATAAATGTTGATTGTGATTTTCAAAAACTCCTTGAACTGGTAAACAGAGCTATAAGATTTTTGATCTTTGTTATCGGAATTCCAATAGTAACGCTTAGTTTTGTTTATGCTGGATTTTTATTAGTTACCAGCGGGGGAAACCCAAGCAAAAAAGAAGATGCAAAAAAAGTTGTGACAAACGCTGTTATTGGACTTGTTATTCTTTTGGCAGCATGGCTAATAGTCAGAACAGTACTTTTCGTTTTTGGATATTCTGGACCACTTCTTGGAATTTTAGGTGCACAATAAATATATGAGTAAAAATATAATTTCAAAATTTATCTTCGTAACAGTGTTTGCATTAGCAGGAATGTTTTTCTTTAGTGCTGAGCCAGTTCATGCTGCTTGTGAAGTTAACTCGGCGCTTTTTAGAGTTGTCGATGCAAATGGAAATCCAACACTTATTTCTCCAACAACTTGGTATAACGATGCAAACCCACCTTTTGTATACATAGATTTTCAAACAACTGGCTGTGTCATGGGTGATAACACATTTGAGCTTAGTATTACAGAGCTCGATGATGCGGACGGATTAGATAATTTTAATGATGATGATGTAATTACTGTCGATAATTTACCTATAAATGTTTTACCTTCTTCTCCAAATTTTACAATTGTTTTTAAGGCTGGTGATGCAGAATGTGACGGAGGCACCACGCATGCAAACGAATGTGAATATTATATTAGAATAAATGATGATGTTGTTGGTAACGTTAATGATTTTTTTGCTACATCAAATTTAAAATATCAGTGTTCTGATGGATGTGATAATAAAAATTGGCAATATGTAACTCAAATTACTTATCAATCAACTTGGCCAGCAGACTTAACTCAGCAAAATTCTCCAACAAATAATAGCGGTGGCAACACTAATCCTATAGGAATATCCGGTCAAGAAATAGATATAAATATTCAAAATCCAATAGGGGCTAGCAATATGACTTTGGTTGATTTTATTAAAAAGGTGATTGATTTTGCTATTAAAATTGGAATACCAATTGTTGCGATTGCAATTATTTATTCCGGTCTTTTATTTGTGACTGCAAGAGGGGAAACATCTCAGCTTGAAACCGCACGAAATGCTTTTACATACGCTGTTATCGGCGGCGCAATACTTCTCGGTGCTTGGATTTTTGCAGAGCTTATAAAAGAAACAATAGAAAGTATTGCCATGATTAGTCATTATCTTGTTTAAATATGAAGTTTTTTTATAAAATTTTAATAATACCAATTTTATTTTTACCTTTAAAATTTGCACACGCTGCGTTAGATGTAATGTGGTCATTAGATCCCGTTGTTCAAAACGGCGCAGTTACAGCCGAACTTACCATTACTGGAATTGAACCAAGCACTCCCGATCTTGGTGTTGTTGTTTTTGCAACAACAGAAGCTGGTCCTGATCCAGACTTTGATCCATATGCTTCTTGCGCCTTTACTCAACCAGATCAAAACGGACAAGTCTACTTTACTTATCCAACGGATACTTTTACATATTTTACAGCTGTTGTTGTTGATGCACTTTCTTATTCTGGATGTTTTCTTCCATATAACCCTTCTAGTCCGAGTCAGTTTCAAGTATATGTTGTAGCTCAAGTTCGCCAAATAAACAATGGAGGCAACAACAACCCTCCATCTAATGGTAGTGGTAATAATCCACCAGGGGCTGGAAACAATAACCCAGGAGGAGGTAATGCAACAGATTCAAACAGTACCGCAACTACAGCTGGCTGGCCACAGGCTGTTTTAACAAACACACTTAATGTTACCGATTTAAACAGTTTTGTAATTGGACTTTTAAATGCTTTACTTAAGATAGGAATTCCGGTTATGGTAATATTTTTGGTTTATTCTGGGCTCAGACTTGTTATGGCTCGAGGAAATGAAAAAGAGCTAGAGTCTGCAAAAACAAACTTGCTCTGGGTTGTGGTCGGGGTTCTGATACTGCTCAGCGCTTGGACAATAGTAAAAGTTTTAAAGGGAACGTTTGACGAGTTAAATTTGGCTTATGTACAAACAATTATTAATTTTATTAGTTAGTTAAAATATGAAGATAAAAAATTTTTTATTACAGATTATTATGGTTACTGCGTTTAGTATGCCTTTTGCGGGTGTTGCTTTAGCTCAACAGACTCCAGTTATTTACAATAGTGGTCCAAACAATACCACAAATGCTTGTCCAGCCAATATTGGAAGTATTGCCGATGTTTTTGATTTGGCAGTCTGTATCTTAGAAAAATCTGTTTGGCCCCTCCTTATAGCAATTTCTACCATAGTATTTATTGTTGGTGTTATTAAATATGTTAGTAAAGGAGATGACAGTGCAGCGAGAGAAGAGGGGAGAAACTTCATACTTTACGGACTTATAGGTCTTTTCGTGATTATTTCTGTTTGGG
>CAZOPP010000013.1:0-13489 GCA_964581875.1 uncultured Candidatus Saccharibacteria bacterium | reverse complement strand
TCAACTCTTCGCTTCCAAAAGATTTCCCTTATGTAAACGATGCGATGACACAAAAGAGATTGTCTGCTTTGGTGGATGAAGTTATCTACAAATATGGAGTTGACGAAACTCCATCAGTTCTAGATAAGATTAAAGAATTTGGATTCAAATATTCTACAAAATCAGGAATTACTTGGGGTATGGACAACGTTGTTGTTCCTGCTGAAAAGGCGGGTATTGTTGCGGCGGCTAGAGCTGAAGAAGCGCAAGTTATCGAACAATACAGAGAAGGTCTTCTTTCTGAAGATGAAAAATATCTAAAAATTATTTCAATTTGGGAAGGTGCAAAGTTGAAAATTCAAGAAGCTATTCCAGCATCTATGGATAAAAATGGTCCAGCAGCTGACATGATTAACTCTCAAGCCAGAGGATCTATGGGTCAGCTTGTGCAGATGGCAGGTATGAAAGGACTTATGACAAATACAGTTGGTCGTATTATCGACTTCCCGATTGTGCCGTCTTATAAAGAAGGTTTGTCACCACTTGAATACTTTATTACAACTCACGGTTCGAGAAAGGGTCTTGCCGATACCGCGCTTAAGACCGCATCTGCTGGTTATCTAACAAGAAGACTTGTGGATGTGTCTCAAGATGTTGTTGTCACTGAAGAAGATTGTGGAACAAAAAATGGAAAAGTTGTTCGAGAAGAAAATATTTCTGGTTTGATTATTCCACTTTCTAAAAACATTATGGGACGTACTTTGGCAGAAGACTTGAAAGGTCCTGATGGAAAAGTATTGTTCTCAAAAAATCACATTGTTACAAAAGAAGAATCAAAGATGATTGAATCTTTGGGAGTTGAAGAAGTATTTATTAAAACTCCTCTAACTTGTGAGACTGTTCACGGAGTGTGTCAGTCATGTTACGGACTTGATCTTGGACGAAATCGACAAATACAACTTGGTGAAGCTGTTGGTATTATCGCGGCGCAAGCTATCGGTGAACCAGGAACACAGCTTACTCTTCGAACTTTCCACGCCGGAGGTGTGGCCGGAGGATCTGATATTACACAAGGTCTTCCTAGAGTTGAAGAAGTTTTCGAAAGAAGAAATCCAAAAAATCCAGCTGTTGTTAACATGGTTGACGGACAAGTTCTTGAGATTAAAGGTGAAGGAAAGGAAAGAATTATTACAGTTCTTTCAGATTCAAAAGGTGATGGAAAATCAAACACTTTGGAATATCCTGTGCCTCTAAAAAGAACTCCAATTGTTAAAAAGGGTGATATTGTTACAAAAGGTCAGCTTCTAACAGATGGTTCTGCAAAGATTACAGAAGTCTTCAAATACGGAGGAAAAGACATGGCAGAAAATTACATTATTGATGAAATTAACAAAGTTTACGAACTTCAAGGTGCGCCGATTTCAAGAAAACACCTTGAGATTATCGTTCGACAAATGTTCTCACGAAGAAAAATTGTTGATGCTGGTGACACAACACTTTCACCAAACGATGTTGTAGAAAATATCGAATTGATTGAAGAAAATGAAAGAACAAAAGAAGAAGGAGGAAAAGAAGCAAAAGCAGAACTTGTTGTTGAAGGTATTTCTCAAGTTTCTCTTACAACAACTTCATGGCTATCTGCGGCGTCATTCCAAAACACAAACAGAGTTTTGATTAACAACGCTATCAGAGGTGGAGTTGATAATTTGCGAGGTTTGAAAGAAAACGTAATTATCGGAAGACTTATTCCAGCTGGAACAGGTTTTCGAGGTGACTACCAAGACACAAGTGAAGAAGTAGAAGAGGTTAATGAAGAATAATTCACCAGGATACTGGCAAAGAATTATACTAAAATAAATTGTATGTTTTCTCCGGTAGATCAAATTAAAGAGCGTCTAAATATTGTTGATGTTGTATCAGCATATGTGACGCTCGTGCCTGCCGGAAAAAACTATAAAGGGAAATCTCCTTTTAAACAAGAAAAAACACCTTCTTTCTACGTTTCTCCTGATAAAGGTTTATATCATTGTTTCTCGACGGGCAAAGGTGGCGATATGTTCACCTTTGTCCAGGAGATGGAGGGATTGGACTTTAAGGGTTCTTTAAAAGTGTTGGCGGACAAAGCAGGAGTTTCTTTGAAAAATTTTGATCCAAAAGTAAAAGAAGAAAAAGACAGACTTTATGAGATTATGGAAGAGGCGACAAAAGTCTTTGAAAATTTTCTGTCTAAAAAGACTGATGTTTTAGAGTATATAAAAAATAGAGGAATAGAGGAAAAGACAATTAAAGATTTTAGGATTGGCTATGTTCCAGAAGGTTGGAGAAACTTATACGATCTTTTGAGGAATAAATTTTCGGATAAAGATTTGTCTTTGGTTGGGCTTGTAAAAGTTACAGAAAAAGGTGTTTACGATACTTTTCGTGACAGAATAATGTTTCCGATTTTTGATTCGAGTGGAAGAGTTATAGCTTTTTCTGGAAGAATTTTTAAGGACGATGGAAAGTCAGGGAAATATGTGAATAGTCCAGACACTCCGCTCTTTAACAAATCAGATGTTTTGTTTGGAATTGATAAAGCAAAAAACTATATAAGAAAATACGATTTTACGACTATTGTTGAAGGTCAGTTCGATGTTATTGCTCTTCATCAGGCTGGGTTTCGAAACACTGTCGCTGTTTCCGGGACGGCTCTGGCGGATTCGCTTGTGGGAAAAGACAATCACACAAACAATCTAGGAATTATAAAAAGACTTTCAAATAATTTGGTTCTGGCTTTTGATTCTGACAGCGCTGGTGTAAATGCAGCGAAGCGTTCTGCCTTGATTGGAATATCGCTTGGAATGGATGTGAAGATAATCGACATTGATTCAGGTAAAGACCCCGCAGATTTTCTTCGTGATTTTGGAAAAGATGGTTGGTCAAAGCTTCTAAAATCTGCAGAACATATTATTGTTTTTTACACAAAGAAAATCCAAGATTCTTCAAAAGACGAAAGAGAGGTTGGGCGACGTTTGAAAGAAGAAGTTTTGCCGCTCATACAAGAACTTCAAAGTGAAATTGAAAAGTCTTTCTTTATTAAAAAAATAAGTGAAATGACAAATATTTCTGAAAAGTATATTATTTCAGATCTTGAAAAAATTCCATTACAAGAAAAAAGAGTTTCTCAAAGTGAAGAAAATAAAAATACGGTAAAGAGTGTGGAAGCGCCGTCGTATAATGTTATCGAGAAACAAATTTGGGGAATATATGTAAACAAAGATAAGTCAGAGAAAACCAAAAAAGATATTGTTGATATTGTCGGAGAAGAAGAATTTTTGAAAATTGAAAATAAATACAAAGATAAAGAAAGTGAATTTATTTTTGACGAAAATGACTACAGTGCGACAGAAGAAGAAACATTTAAAAATTTTAAAAATCAGTTTATCAGAAAAAAGATTTTGCATTTGAAGGAAAGTATCGACAAAGCAGAAAGAGAAGGTGACGAAAAAACTGCTGATGAGTTAACAAAAGAATTAGCACTTTTGGGAAAGGAAAAAGATATTATAAATAACAGTCGACATAATTTTAGTAATTAAACAAACTTATAAATATGGCATCAAAAAAGAAAGTAAAAAAGACTCCGAAAAAAGTAGCGAAAAAAGTTTCAAAGAAAGCTCCGAAAAAAGTAGCGAAAAAGCCTGTAAAAAAAGCTCCTAAAAAGGCTCAAAAAAAATCAGCGCCAAAATCAGCGCCTAAAAAGACTGTTAACAAAGCTCCGAAAAAATCAGCGGCACCGGCTTCGAAGTCGAAAAAGACCTTAACAAAAGCCGAACAACAACAAAAGTTGGCGGAAACTTTGATTGAAAAAGGTAAGAAACGAGGGTTTATAACCTATGATGAAATTCTAAAGAATTTTCCAAATATCGAAAATGATGTTGTGTTTTTGGATGACCTTTATTCTCAATTCCTTGATGCCGGAGTTGATGTTTTAGAAGGTGGAAATTTGCTCGACTTTGAAGATCCAAAAGAAAAGATTGAAAAATATGTAAAAGATAAGAAGAGTCGAGATTCTATTCAAATGTATTTGAAAGAAATTGGTCAATATTCTTTGATCAAGGCTTCAGAAGAAAAAGAACTTGCGAAAAGAATTGAAGCAGGGGACGAAGAAGCAAAAAACCTACTTGCTCGTGCGAACCTTCGTTTGGTGGTTTCTATTGCCAAAAAATATTCTGGAAGAAGTCAGGATTTGACGCTTCTTGATTTAATTCAAGAAGGGAACTTGGGACTTTTCAAAGCTGTTGAAAAATTCGACTGGTCAAAAGGATTTAAATTCTCAACTTATGCGACTTGGTGGATTAGACAATCGATCACTCGTGCGTTGGCTGATCAATCCAGAACAATCCGTATCCCAGTTCACATGGTTGAAACTATTTCAAAATACAAACAAGTTTATCGAAGACTTTTCCAAGATTTGGGAAGAGAGCCTTTGGCGGAAGAGGTGGCAACAGAGATGGGAGTTGAAGTTGAAAAAATTCACGTTATTGAAAAGATTAGTCAAACGACAGCTTCTCTTGAAAAGCCGATAAACGAAGACGAAGACAAATCAACTCTAGGAGAATTTATTGCTGATGATAAAATTGCTCGGCCTGATCAAGACTCTGCGCAAAGAATTTTGTCTGATCAGATTAGAGAAGTTTTAAACGAACTTTCGCCAAAAGAAAAAAAGATTTTGGAAATGCGCTATGGTTTGGAAGATGGAATTCAACACACTTTGGAAGAAGTTGGGCATGAATTTGGTGTGACACGAGAACGTATTCGTCAGATTGAAGCAAAGGTTCACGAAAAGCTTCGAAATAATGAGAAGATTGCACGTTTACGAAACTACTTTGACTAATTAAAGTTGTGGTATAATTAAATTATGAAGGACATTATTCATTATTAATAATATAAGAGCAATCGCTTTGCTCTTCAATAGCAAATATGAAAAAGTTAGCTTGGGTTTTGGTTATTATTGGTGCAGTTAATTGGGGTCTAGTTGGTATTGGCGGATTGTTTTTTGGTGGAGAAATCAACTTGGTTTCAATGATTTTCGGAATGTCTACATTGGGATATGTGATTTATCTTTTGGTTGGCCTTTCTGCAGTGTATCTTCTTGCAAAAAAATGTGGTTGCAAGGGTTGCGCACGAGGCAACTGTGAAGTTCACAAAAATTCAAACGGACAGATGTAATAAATAAAACAGGGCGCGCCTCCGGCGCGCCCTGTTTTATTTATTGTAAAAAAACTCTTTTTGTGTTATAATTTCGGGACAAAATAATGCATAAATTTACTACAATATTGTTCTACGTTTTAGGATTTATCTCCATGTATGTGCAGATATTTTTTCTTGTAACCTTTTTTGAAAAAAGAAAGACTATTCAGTATCGAAAAGAGAAGATAAAACTAGAAAGATATCCTACAATCACGGTTGCGGTGCCTTGCTGGAATGAAGAAAAAACTGTAGAAAAAACTTTAAACTCTCTTTTAGAACTCGATTATCCAAAAGATAAAATTACGATTATTGCAGTCGATGATGGTTCGACAGACAACACTTGGCAAGAGCTAAAGAAGTTTGAAAAATATCCAAATATCAAAATCTTGAAAAAAGAAAATGGTGGAAAGCACACAGCTGTAAATTACGCTATCGAAAATTCTGATTCAGAATTTATTTCTTGTCTTGATGCAGACTCTTTTGTTGAACCAGAAACTCTAAAAAGAATGATGACTTATTTTTTGAAAGATGAAAGCACGATGGCTGTTGCTCCTTCTATTTTGATTCATAACCCAAAGACAATGACTCAAACACTTCAACAAGTCGAGTATAATTGGGCTGTTTTTATGAAAAAAGTTCTAGGGATTTTGGGTGGCATATATGTTACACCTGGACCGTTTTCAATTTTCAGAAGAAAAGTTTTCAATGATTTAGGACTTTTTCGAAAAGCCCACAACACAGAAGATATGGAAATTGCTTTTCGTATGCAAAAAAATCACTACAAGATCGATCAATGTAACGACGCATATGTTTTTACAAATGGACCAAAAAATATTATCGCACTCTACAAGCAAAGACTTCGATGGATTTACGGCTTCACAATGAACACATACGATTACCGTAAAATACTTTTGAAAAAAGAGTATGGATTTTTTTCTTTGGTTTCTGTGCCAGCAGGATTTGTGTCGATGGTTGCTGTGCCATATATTTTGGGACTTGCGATGTATCAAATAATCAAAGGAATTTTTACTTTGATTGAAAAATATCAAACTATCGGATTTAATTTTGGATGGTCTTTTAGTTGGCCAAGTTTTGATACATTTTTCTTGAACACAAATGCTTATGTTTTCACTGGAATACTTTTGTATATCTTGGTTGCATCTACTATTGTTATTGGAAGAAGAATGATTACAGGAAAATACGGTTTTGATTTCAGAATAATTTATTTTATGGTTGTTTTCAGTATTATTGCTCCATTTTGGGTCGTTCGAGCGATTTATAACGCAGTGTTTGCAAAAAAGACCGCTTGGAGGTAAAGTATAGCCCTATGAAAAGAGAACCAATTGATTGGAGAAAATACTTAATAGTTTTTTTAATAACGGTGTTTATATTCGCTACGGCTTTTTATCTTTCTAATAATCTAAATGATAAAAAGCTTGAAGAAATTCGCCGGATAGAAGATACGATTTCAATAGATATTTTGTCGCTTGAAACACAGTTTGATCTTTTTGAGCAACTTTCTTGTAACAATATTACAGACTCAATTCTTTCAAAAGAGCTCGGTGAGCTTGCAACTCGTATTGAATACGGAGAAAAGAACTTTGATAGTTTGAGTAAAGAGCTTGTTTCTCTTAAAAAATATTACTCACTTCTTCAGATAAAAGATTTTCTTTTGATGCAAAAAGCACGAGAGCGATGTGATTTGAATATTGAATCAATAATTTATTTCTACGGACGAGAAGATTGTGAGGATTGTCGAAAGCAAGGTTATATTTTGACAGACGTGCGAAAAGATTATCCAGAAATCAGAGTCTATTCTTTCGACTATTATCTAGATGTGTCAGCTGTTGATGCACTGAAGTCTATATACAAAATAGACGAAAACCTGCCAGCTCTTATTATAAATGGAAAAACTTATAAAGGATTTAAAGATAGAGAAGAGATTGAAACTATAATGCCAGAGCTTGAAAAGATTAGAGAAAAAAGAGAAGCCGAAGAAGCAAAAAAACTTGAAGCAGAAAAATTACAATCAGAAGCGAGTGACGAAGCTAAAACTTTAACAACAGAAAATAATAATGAATCAGGACAATAAAAACGTAAGCCCGGTTCTTTCTTCTGGAAAGAAAAATTATCTTATAGATATTGATGGGACAATTTGCGATGATGTTCCAAACGAAGAGCCAGAACGAATGGTGACAGCGACAGAATATCCTGGCGCTAAAGAGCGGATAAACGGCTGGTATGACGAAGGTCATATAATAACTTTCTTTACATCGCGCACAAGTCGTGAACATAGAGTTGTTACAGAAGATTGGCTAAAAGAGCACGGATTTAAATATCACAATCTTTTAATGGATAAACCAAGAGGAGGGAATTATACTTGGATAGATAATCATATTGTAGAAGGTATTTTGTATAAAGGGGATTGGGAAGAGATTAAATAAAACAAAAGGGCGCGCCGGAGGCGCGCCCTTTTGTTTTATTGGAGCCGTCTCGGAGATTTGAACTCCGGACCTACCGCTTACAAGGCGGTTGCTCTACCAACTGAGCTAAGACGGCATATTAACTTTTTAACTTATTCTTCACCTCTTTTTGTGTTGAAACTCTATCTATTTTATTTTTTTCTGGACTAAAGTCAACCCTTCCTTATTCACTTTTATTCTCGTCTTTTGGTCTAATTTCATCTGGTTCGATTTTTTGCTTTAACTTCTTGATTTCCTTTTTGTAAGCCTTGATCGTTGTTAAAAGAATCGATTGAGTTTGAACGCCTTTCTGAACAGTTTTTTCATTTGTGTGTTTAAAGTAATCTTCAATCTTTCTAACAATTTTTTGATAAACAAGAGAAATCTCATGAGATATTCTTGCCCATAATCTTGAAACAATAATCGCAAAAGAGTGGGCGATGTATCTTAAAATTACACCAACCTTTCTCCAAAAAGCGCCAACATGTTTTCCCATTGGATGAGTTATTTCTCCGTGTTCAAGACCAAGGTCTCGAACACGTGAAATACCCACATATATCATATATATGATTCCGACTAGCGATATACCAAATATGATAAGTAAAGTTTGCATTTTAGATTTTTTCTATAACGAAAGATTCAAGAGAATTGTTGTTTTCTTTTAGAAGTTGTTCAATAGTTTTACTTGGATCTTTGATAAAAGATTGCTTCATCAAAACTTGATCTTTGAAATAAGCATTTATCTTTCCATTTAAAATTTGAGCCTTCATTTCTTCTGGTTTGCCACCAGCTTGTTCGTCCACTTCTTTTTGGAAGATTTCTTTTGCGTTGTTTTTCGCTTCTTCGCTAATATCAGATTCTTGTGTGAAAGCCGGTCTCATTGCTGTAATATGCATTGCGATATCACGAGCAAGTTCTGGGTTGCTTTCTTTAAGTTTTACAACAGCTCCGATTTGTCCGTTGTGAGAATATGAACCAATATTTCCTCCTACGATTTTAACTTCTCCAATTTTGATATTTTCACCCATTTTTTGGATTAGTTCATTTACCATTGAAAGCCCAGATTCTTTTACAGCTTCGCCTTCAGTTAGTGCGTTTTCTGCAAGCTTGTTTGCGCAGTTCACAAATTCTTCGTTTTTAGAAACGAAATCTGTTTCTGACAAAAGAGTCAAAAGTGCTGATTTGTTTCCACTTGTTGCAATAGCTAAAAATCCAGCACCAAGTTCTCGGTCTGCCTTCTTTTCTGCGGCTGCACCACTTTTTTTCTTTAGAACTATTCTAGCTTTTTCAATATCTCCATCTACTTCTTCAAGAGCTTTTTTGCATTGCATAATAGAAACACCAGTTTCATCTCGAAGTTGTTTTATAAGTTCTGTTGTGATCATAAATAAAATGTACTAAATATTAATTGAACACAAAAGTCAAAAAGACCTTTGATTATTGAGCGCTACTAAAAGCGGCTACAATTCTGTTTGTTAAAAGTTTCAAACTTGATATTGCAGAATCGTTTGCAACAACAGGATATGTAATATCAGAAATATCACAGTCTGTGCTGGATATTGAGATTACAGGAATTTTCAAAGCCAAAGCTTCTTTAATAGCATTAACTTCTTTTTTCGTATCGATTACAAACAAAGCATCTGGTTTTCTGTCCATTCCAACAAGTCCACCAAAATATCCTTCCATTTTGTTTATTTGTCTTCCGAATTCAGATTGTTCTTTCTTCGTGTATTTTTCAAGTTGACCTTTTGCTTTTCTGTCTTTCAGATCTACCAAAATATCAACTCGTCTTTTTATTTCAGAAAAATTTGTAAGTGTTCCTCCAATCCATCGATTTATAACAAATGGCATTCGAAGAGTTTCTGCTGCAGATTTTACTACTTCTTGTGCTTCAGCTTTTGTTCCTACAAAAAGAATTTTCTTTCCATCTTTTGCAAGTGAAGCCATAAATTCTTCAGCTTTCTTAATAAGATCTAAAGTTTTCTCTAGATCGATAATATCTATTTTATTTTTTGTATCAAAAATAAAAGGTTTTGCGCTTGGGTGTCTTCGAGTTTTTGTGTATCCGAAGTGAACACCAGCGTCAATCATTTCTTGTAAATTTGCTTTTGACATAATTTTTGCTCTGATTAGAGCTCTTTTATCTGCACAAAGATTATTGCTAATAATGTTTAATCTTCGTTTTACCGCTCTTTCGACAAGAGGGCACTCGGCCCGGATTTTGAAGGTTTTTAGACCTTCAAAATCCGGGCCAAAGTTACTAACAGACAATCAATACTCTACTATAAAACCAACTTTTTTTCAAGGGGTAATTACTTATCGATCTTTTATATAATAAGTATTATTTCATTAGTTGTCAATCAATAGCAAAAAATCGATTTTTCGAGTAATATGTAAGTCATGAAGCAATCACAACTATTTACAAAAACAAGAAAAGAAGCCCCTGCAGACGAGGTGTCAAAAAATGCAGAGCTTTTGATTAGAGGTGGATTTATAAATAAAGAAATGGCTGGTGTGTATTCATATCTTCCGCTTGGTCTTCGGGTTATGAATAAAATTTCAAATATTATTCGTGAAGAAATGGATGCTATTGGCGGACAAGAAGTTAAGATGACTGTTCTTCAAGACAGCGACGTTTGGAAAAAATCAGGTCGTTGGTCTGACGACGTTGTCGATAATTGGTTTAAAACAAAATTAAAAAACGATACAGAGATTGGTCTTGGGTTTACTCACGAAGAACCACTAACAGAACTTTTAAAAAATCACGTTCAGTCATATAAAGACCTTCCAATATATCCGTATCAAATTCAAGCAAAGTTTAGAAATGAAACTCGGGCAAAAAGTGGTGTGATGCGCGGCCGAGAATTTTTAATGAAAGATATGTATTCTTTTTCACGAAACGAAGAAGAGCACAATGCTTTCTATGAGAAAGTTCAAACTGCCTACAAAAAAATATATACAAGACTTGGGATTGGTCATTTAACATACATGACTTTTGCTTCGGGCGGATCTTTTTCAAAATATTCTCACGAATTCCAGACCATAACCGGTGCTGGAGAAGATTTGATTTATGTTGATGAAGAAACTGGTACAGCTGTGAACCAAGAAGTTTTAAATGACGAAGTTTTGGCGAATTTGAATTTATCTCGAGAAAAATTGGTTGAACAAAAAGCTGTTGAGGTTGGAAATATTTTTACGCTTGGTTTTAAATATTCAGAACCACTTGGACTAACTTACAAAGACGAAGAAGGTAAAAGTCAAAATGTTTTTATGGGTTCTTATGGAATTGGTCCATCGAGACTTATGGGAACAATAGTTGAAGTTCTTTCGGACGATAAAGGAATTATTTGGCCGAAAGAAGTCAGTCCATTTCACGTGCATCTGATTTCTCTAGGCGAAAACGAAAAAGCAAACGAACTTTATGAAATGCTAAAAAATGAAAAGATTGAAGTGTTGTTCGACGACAGAGAAGATTTTTCAGCTGGCGAAAAGTTTAATGAAAGCGATCTTCTCGGTGTGCCACTTCGAGTTGTTGTAAGTAAAAGAAGTTTAGAAGAAGGCGGTTATGAGATTAAAAACAGAAAAGAGGAAAAAGGGAAAATTCTAAATGCAGAAGAACTTGTTAAAGAACTGAAAGATTATGTTTTCAAAACTCTATAAATTATTTTCAAATGATATTGGTATTGATTTAGGAACAGCCAACACACTCGTTTACCTTAAAGGAAAGGGGATTGTTTTGTCTGAACCGTCTGTTGTGGCGGTGAATAAAAAGACAGGACAGATTGTTGCTATTGGTGCTGAAGCAAAACAAATGCTTGGACGAACTCCACCACACATTGAAGCTGTTCGTCCTCTTGTCGATGGTGTTGTTTCGGATTTTGAAGTTACAGAAGAAATGCTTGCATATCTTTTGGGAAAAGTAGAAAAAATGTCGCCAAAATTTTTCAGACCAAGAGTTGTGATTGGTGTTCCGTCTGGTATAACTTCTGTTGAGGTTAGGGCTGTTTACGACGCTGCGAAAAATGCTGGAGCTCGTGAGGTCTATGTTGTAGAAGAGCCGACTGCTGCTGCTGTGGGAATTCGTTTGCCGATTCACGATCCAGTCGGCTCGATGATTGTTGATATTGGTGGCGGAACAACAGATATTGCAATAATCTCTTTGGGTGGAATTGTTCAATCAAAAAATTTAATTGTTGCTGGCGATAGATTAAACGTCGACATAATGACTTATTTTAGAAATGAGTTTAAACTTTTGATAGGAGAAAAAACAGGAGAGAATATTAAAATCGCTATCGGCTCTGTGATTCCAATGGATGAACCTGTTGAAATCGAGGTTCGTGGACGCGATCTTGTTACTGGTCTTCCAAGACAAGTTATCGTAACCGATAGCGATATTAGAGAAGCAATATCTGCATCGATAAATACTTTGGTTGAAGGAATCAGAGAAGTTTTGGAATCAACCCCACCAGAAATTCTATCTGACGTAATGCACAGAGGAATTGTTTTAACTGGCGGCGGCTCTCTTATAAAAGGACTTGCTGAGTTGATTCAAAAGAGTATTAAAATACCAGTTCATATTTCTGAAGACCCGCTGACAGCTGTGGCCCGTGGTACTGGAGTTATTTTGGAAAATCTTGAAAAATATAAAGAGGTTTTAATTGATACACAATATGACCTACCGCCAAGATAAAAGATATAAAAAAACTTACTACACAGTGATTGGTATTGGTGTTGCCATCATTTTATTTTTTATGTTTAGAACAGATAAGCTTGGAGGGCCATCATCATTTTTACACAGAATTGTAACTCCAATCTGGAAAACAGAAATAGCTTTCACGGATGTTTTTTTGAAAGAAGTTTTTAGTTCAAAAAAAGATTTGGTCAGACAAAATCAAATATTAAAAAGCAAACTCGAAGAAAGTCGAATTGAGTTGCTTCAATCTTCACTTCTCGAAAAAGAAAACGAAGATTTGAAAGAAATATTTTTAAGAAGCACTGGTGACAATAATATCGTTGCGACAATTTTGGCAAAACCAAACCACACACCTTATGGAACACTTATTATCGACGTTGGTTCTCAAGATGGAGTAAAAGTTGAAGATTTGGTTTTTGCTCTTGGAAATGTTGTTGTTGGAGAAGTTGAAAGTGTCGACGTGAATTCTTCAAAAGTTATTTTGTATTCTGCGCCTGGATATATTTCTCAAGTTACTCTTGAAAACACTGGAAGATATTTTAACGCAAAGGGTCGCGGTGCGGGTGATTTTGAAATTCAATTTCCGCGAGAGCTCGATGTTGAAGTTGGTCAAATCTTCTTGTATCCGAGTATAAATAATTATGTGGTCGGTGTGGTTGAAAATGTTGTTTTTGATCCGCGTGATTCATATAAAAAAGTTTTGTTTAGAAGTGCGGTCAATATCCAAGAGTTAAAATGGGTGACAATTAAGATTGATAACTAATGTCAGAAAAATTTAATTTTAAAATTGAAAAGAGGTTGGCGGAGGAAAAGGCCGGCGCGCTTGGGCGCGCCGGCACTATCACCACACCTCACGGACAAATAAAAACACCTTCTTTCGTTGTTGTGGGAACAAAAGCTACAGTCAAAGCCATGACCCCAGAAATGCTTGAAAGTTTTGGTGCGCAAGTTGTTCTCGCAAACACATATCACTTGTATCTTCAACCGGGTTCTGAACTTGTCGCGCAAGCGGGAGGATTTTCAAAATTTATGAATTGGTCAGGTCCGACAATGACAGACTCTGGTGGTTTTCAAGTTTTTTCTCTTGGCGCTGCTTTTGGAGAACATGTTAGTAAGGTTGCAAAAG
>CAZOPP010000012.1:0-13913 GCA_964581875.1 uncultured Candidatus Saccharibacteria bacterium | reverse complement strand
GTAAAAATTAACGTAAACGAAAAGATTGAAGAAAAATTGGCTTTCAGCACAGAAGCAAAAGTTGTTGTTCAAAGACAACAAGTTGAAAGACGTTTAACAGAAGCTCAAAAACTTGTAGAAAAGAAAGATCTTTCTCCAGAGAAAAAAGAAATTGTAAAAACCAATCTTGAGAAAAATGTTAAAGATGTAACAGAATCAATCGAAAATCTAAAGAAAGAAGGAAAGATTGAAGAAGCGCTTGATACAACATCGAAAATAGCGCCTGTTCTTGAAGCTCACAAAAAAGTTTTAACAGAACAAAAAACAGAAGAAGATAAGAATGATAAATCTGATTCGTTTGCAATGATGGCAAAAATGTCTGTCGTTTTAGATGAAGAAGCAGAAGAAAAAGATGCCCTTTTAGATACCGTTGAAGATGCGATTAAACAAGTTGAAAAAGCAGAAAAAGAAATTATTGAAGAGGTAAACGAAAATCAAAAAAAAGCAGAAGAGGTTACTGAAAAAAACACTAAAGAGGTTTCGGAAAAAATTGAAATATTGAAAAAAGAAAGCGACGAATCTTCTAAAGAAGATCTAACAATAAAAGAAGATATGAAGCAAGAAATTTCTATATCTTTAGAAAAAGATCCAGTCATGACAAACTCTACTGCTACAACAACAGACGGCACAGAAAAAATGTTGATAAAAATATCTTCTGAAGATGATGTTAAACTGAGAATACAAGAATCTGAGAAATTAATAATTCAAGCAGAAGAAGCAAAGAAGTCTGGTGATTTTAAACAAGCGCTTCTTCTATCTCAACAAGCTAAAAAAATAATCACACAGATTGAAGAATATCAAAAAATTAAACAAGTTGAAGTTTCAAATCTAGAAAATTCTCAGAAAGTAAACACAGAAAAAAATCCAATAAATTTAGAAAATAAAGAAGAACAACCTGTGAACCAAACAAAAGAAGATGTTAAAGCTGAAGTTAAAGTGGAGACTCAAACTGTCGATATAAAAGCTGAAGCAATAAAATCTCTTGAAGAAACAAATGCTTCGCTAAAGAAAATAAATTTTATTCAATCAGCTCAAAATCGTCTTCTTCCTTAGGTTCTGTTCCCTCTTTTCGGTAAAGAAAAAATACGAAAGCTGAGACTATAAAAAGTAGCGCAACAAAAACAATCATCCACAAAGATGGTTGTTTTTGTTTTGAAGAAGAAGCGTTAGCAGTCAATCTTTCATTTAAGTTTATAGCTTCGTCATTTTCTTTTTCAAGAGTTTCAGAAGAAATTTTTGATGAAGATGATGAGGACGCAGAACCTGAAGACTTTGCCACAGAACTTGTTGTAGAAGAAGTTGAAGTGTTAGAAAAACTCGAAACAAGACTTCCGTTTGGACTAAAAATATATATTGGCATTCCAATAAGCTTTGTTCTTTTTGAATTAAAAGTCAGTGTCTTACTTCCTGCAATATAAGTCCCATCTGGAATTAAAAACTTTCTGCCAAAAACATCTTTTATAACCCAAGAAGACAGATCGATTTCCTGACTTGAACTGTTTTTAATTTCGACACTTCCATCTTGGTGAACTTTTGAAATTGTAATACTCGGATTTCCAACCGTGATAGTAATCTTGTCGACGACTTCTGGCTCCATCCCCTCAAAATAAGTTGAGTAATATTTTAAATAAACGATATAAGTTCCCTCGTGATCATATGTATGTTCAAACTTTTCGTTTCTTCTATAATATCTTTCAGTTCCATCTCCCATATTCCAAAAAAATTCTCCACGAAGAATATTTGCGCCGTTTAAGTCTCTCGTGTCTAAAGAAAATTTAACAGGAGTTCCAACCGGCACAGAAGAATCTACGACCTTTATATCAACTAACTCTTTTGAATATTTTTTAGTTGAAGGAAGAGTTGAGTTTGAGGAGCTTGAAGAAGACGAATCCTCTTCTTCCTCTTCTTCGTTCTCATCTTCATTGTCGACAGGATCGCTCCCACCAGAGACATTTGCGCTTCCAGGTGTTGGTTCGCCAGTCACCCAACCAGATCCGCTTTTTTGCATTGTTTCTTTTGTCGAAGAACTTCCAGCCGGCCAGCCACCGCTAGCATTTATTTCATCCACTTCTCCTCCGGAAGAATCTTTTAGGATAATATGTTCGCTTGTGTTATTTAGTCCACTTCCGCCAAAGCTGCCCGACAAGTCACATCCACCAGAAAGCGGATTTGTTACACTCGCTGTGGTTCGACAAACAACCAAATATTCTCCAGAATCAATACTTCCGGACAAAGAAAATAGCACGGTGGCACCACCAGCTTTATATATTTTCCATCCTGAAAGAGAGACCGACTCACTTCCGGTATTTCTGAGCTCAATCCATTCTTCAAACTGACTATCTGTCGTCCCCATCCAAGCAATTTCCGAAAAAATTACATTTGCATGAGTTATTACCGGAAGAAAAAATATTGAGAAAAGAAAAATATATCTAAACATCTTTAATTATTCTAATATACTTTTTAAAACATCTTCAGGAACTTCTTTTTGTTTTTGATTATTTTCTGAAGGTTTCGTTTCAGGAATATTTTGTTTTTCTGGTACTTTTTGGTCTAAATCTTTTTTCGGAGTTTCAGGATTTTTAGAAGAAGTTGGCGTCGCGCCTGAAAGAGCTTTTGAAAGTGCACTTTTCAATAAAGATTTATTTTTATCAGAAGCATCTTTTTCAGAAATTTTCGGTCTTTGAACATTGTCGGCCAAGTTTTTAAGCGACACCGGCTCAGCTGGTTTTGAAACTTCTGGTTTGATTATCGCCTCTTTAATATCATCTGGTATTTTTATCTTTGTTGGTTCTTTTTTTTCTTCATTCTTTCTATCTTTCTTATAATTATTTTTTTTATTTGAGAAATTTGAATCTTTTTTAAAATCGTTTTTTTTGTAATCTGGTTTTTTATTTTCTGGTTTTGGTTCTTCTGCCACAAAAGCCCCGGAGTATTCATCGTCCCTATTTCCTCTTGGCTTGTACTCTTCACCAAATTTACTTCTTAGATATTCTTCTTTTTTATCAATCTCTTTCTTTTGTTTTTCTGTGTGAAATTCTTTTTTGTACCACTCGTCAATATATTCTTGAACCTCTTTTCTTGGTTTTGAGAAATTTTTTCTTGAAGCCTCAATAACCTCTTCTCTAAAAGAAATTGGATTTTTCGGTAAAGGCGACATTGTTGTTGCTGAAAATGGTTTTGAACCCACGCCGTCTATCATAAGCGTGAGATAGATTTGAAAACGACCAAGATTTACAATATCTTCTTGGGTGAAAGTCGGAACAAAAACTTTTTCCAAAAGTTCTGCATCGAGCGGTCCAACTCTAAAACAAACCGTCGTACCGACGTTTCCAAAAACAGCATCACGAACCTCTTCCTCCATTTGCTCAACATACTGGTGAGCCATTGTTAGATTTAATTTATATTTTCTTGCTTCAGACAAAATATCCGCAAAAGATTCATTGGCAAAGTTTTGGAACTCATCCACAAACAAGAAAAAAGAAGGAAGTTCTGCCATTTCTGCTTTTGTGGCGTCAGCACGAGACATGGCCGCAAGATATATTTTTGTGATAAGCATTCCACCCAAAAGTCCGGCGTTTTGTTCACCAATACGACCCTTTGAAAGGTTTATAAGAAGAATCTTTTTTTGATCCATAACTTCTCGAAAATCAAAACTAGAGGTTTTTTGACCAATAATATTTCTAACTATTGGATTGGCTGTAAACTGACCAATTTTATTTTGAATAGCGGCTGTGGCTTCACGCATAAAACGTTCATCCCATTTTGCAAACTCATCAACCCAAAAAGTTTTTACTGTTGGGTCAGTAACATTTTTTACAACTTCTTCTCGATAACCTTTATCGGCATACATTCTGTTCACACCAAGAAGCGTCGAGCCAGGATATTCGAGTAAAGCCAAAAGCGTGTTGCTTAAAATATACTTCATTCTTTCAGAAAAAGTATCTGGCCAAATTTTATCGAAAGTAGACATCAAACCTTGCACAACCAAGTGCTTTTGATCTTCTGCAACTGTTTCTAAAATATTAAATGAAATTGGATTTTCAGAATCGAAAGGAGCAAAGTAAACAACATCGTTAAGTCTTTCTTCTGGAACGTATTCGAGGAGTGTGTCTATCGCACTACCATGTGGATCTAAAAAACACATTCCTTCACCGTTTTTGATATCCTGAGCAGCCATATTTTCAAGCAAGGTTGATTTACCCATACCTGTTTTTCCAATAATATAAACATGGCGAGATCTATCTTCCGCCTTTATACCAAAACGTACTCTTTTTCCTCGGAAATCTGTTTCTCCGAAGTATGTTACTTGCTCAGGATTATACATTTAAAAATTATTATGACCTCATTGCTCTCACAGCAAAATATATTGCAATAAAGAAAACGAGAGCTAGAATTTGATGGGTCCAAAAAGAGAATATTGCAAGAGGTTCTTCAACCCCTCGGAAAAATATTAAAACACCCCTATAAGCTGACATGACAAATCCGACTATTGCAACAAGAGTATTGAACTTTAGAATTAGTTTGTTTCCACCACCAGTAAATCCTGCCAAAACCGCAAGAAGAACCATCGTGAAAATAATAGCCATACCGCTAAAATTGAAATATTTTAGGAAATATGGAAAAGTAAAAACCATCAAAATACCTGCAACAAGGAAAATACTTTGGGTTGCCTTTAAGTAGTATCCCTTTTGACCATTTTTTGACATATAAAGATAAGAACTAATTTAGTAATACATATATTATATAGCACTTTTAAATTAAATATTGGTCAAATAACGAAAATTTGTGGAAATCAGACAAAACAAAAAGACTGTTTACTTTTCAAAACATATATAGTAGTATGTAGAAATTATTAGACGGATTTAAGGCTAACCTTATAGACACATAAAAAAGTCTATAAAACCTAAAATCTTTGTTAGTCCGCCTAATAGCGGATATTTTTTATGGATACAACATTAGATACAAGAAATCCTGAATTGGTAAAGCTAACAGATGAAAAAAATTTCATCTTGAAAGTTGGCGATATCGTTGAAGGAAAAATAATTGATACAAAAAGAGCGTCTGTTTTCGTTGACCTTGGTGCATACGGAACTGGAATAATTTTTGGAAAAGAATTTATAAACGCAAGAGATATCATCAGAAAGATAAGAAAAGGTGATGTTATCAAAGCGAAGATTATAGAGATCCAAAACGAAGACGGATATACAGAACTTTCTCTAAAAGAAGCAAGACAAGCTCTTGTTTGGAAAGAAGCTGAAGAACTTATCGAAAACAAAACTGTACTTGATCTCCCAATCAAAGAAGCAAACAAAGGAGGTTTGATTATTGAATGGAAAGGAATTCAAGGATTCTTACCAGCGTCGCAACTACGACCAGAAAACTACCCAAGAGTTGAAGATTCTGACAAGGATAAAATTCTTCGAGAACTTAAGAAGTTTGTTGGAGAAAAAATGTCAGTAAATATTATTTCTGCAAATCCAAAAGAAGATAAACTTGTTTTCTCTGAAAAATCTACAAACCAAGAAGAACGAAAAGAGGTTGTCGACAAATACAATGTTGGAGATGATCTAGAATGTGAAATCGCTGGAATCGTTGACTTCGGAGTATTTCTAAAAATTGAAGAAGGTCTTGAAGGCCTTGTTCACATTTCTGAAATAGACTGGGGACTTATCGAAGACCCACGAAAAATCTTCAAGGTTGGAGATAAAGTAAAAGCAAGAATTATTGAAATTAAAGATGGAAAGATTTCTCTTTCTCTAAAAGTCTTCAAAGAAAATCCTTGGAAAGAATTTGAAGGAAAACTAAAGAAAGGAGATATTATTTCTGGAGTTGTTATCAAATTTAACAAGCACGGAGCTTTGGTTTCAATCAAAGAAGGAGTAGCTGGACTTGTCCACAACTCATCATTTGGTTCTGAAGAAAAACTGAAAGAAACACTTGAACTTGGAAAAACTTATAACTTCCAAATAAACATCTTTGATCCAAAAGAACAAAAAATGACACTAGCTTTTATTGAAAATAAAGCGAAATAAAAACAAAATGAAGAACCTCCACCAGCTTAGCTGATGGAGGTTTTTCTTGTCGGATAAATTAGAAAAACACTAGAGTGTGCTTGCTATTGAAAATCTTCGATGTATTTTCGAGTATCCCCAAATGGTCCCATTACGTGAACCGAGAATATCGTATTTCCATTTTTATCATCAGGTACTGGCAATAACTTGTCTATTACCGAAAATTTTTTACCTTTAAGATATTCATTGAACCGAAGAATGTCTTTTATAGGTAAACTGACTCTGATCACCTCACCAACACGTTCTGTCGTAAGTGTTACTCCTTTGGTTTTTTGTGCGGCCATGATGAATGTTTTATTAGATTATATATGTTTAGTAAAAAAAGTAAAGTATTTTAATTAAACTCATTCATCACTTTCTCTCTTCCCTCTTTTACAAAAGTTTCTATTATTTTTTCTAGTTTTGGCGCAAGTTTTTTTATTTTCTCTAAATCGCTCGCGGAAAAATCTTTCAAAACAAAATTTGAAACAGCTTTATTTGAAGGAGTAAAAAATCCACCTTTTGGTTTTACGGCATTTCCATTTGCATCTTTTGGACAAATTCCAACTCGGAGTCTTGTAAACGCTTTTGTTCCCAAATGAGACACGATGGATTTTATCCCATTGTGACCACCCTCTCCTCTGTCAAAAGAAACTCGAACATCACCAAAAGGTAAATCAATATCATCATAGATAACCAAAACATTTTCAGAATCAATCTCAAATTTATCAGACAAAAAAGAAACAGACCTTCCAGAATCATTCATAAAAGTTTGTGGCTTAACAACCAAAACTTCTTTGTCTTTTATCACCTCTTTTTTTATAAAAGCGTCGGCGTATTTGTCGAATTCAAATCCAGAATACAAAAAATCAACCAGCAAAAAGCCAACATTGTGTCTTGTATTTTTATATTTTTCCCCTGGATTACCCAAACCTGCAATTAAAAACATACAAACACATATTATCACAAAAATAAGTAAGAAGTTAATTTGCGTCAAGCTCTTATTTGTATTACAATTCTTTAGTATGAAATCTGAAAATTTTGAAAAAATTGAACAAAACGAAACTCCTTTACAAAAAAAGCAAAATGGAATTTGGGAAACGATTAAGTTTGCAATAGTTGCATTTATTATTGTTTGGCCAATCAGAGCTTTTGTTGCTCAGCCGTTTATCGTCAGTGGATCTTCAATGGTTCCGACATTTGAAAACAGTCAGTATCTAATAGTCGACCAAATATCATACAAACTCGAAGAGCCCAAAAGAGGCGATGTTGTTGTTTTTCGATATCCAAACGACACTTCGAAATTTTTCATAAAAAGAATTATCGGTCTTCCGGGTGAAGTTGTAACAATCGACGGTTCAAAAGTTTCTATAGAAACAAAAGATGGAGAAACAATAGCTCTTGATGAACCATATGTAAAAAACGAAAGCAAAAATAATTTCACAACAACAATCGGAGACACAGAATATTTTGTTATGGGAGATAATCGCGCAGCAAGTTCTGATTCAAGATATTGGGGGAATTTAGACGAACATTACATTGTCGGAAAAGCATTTATCAGATTGCTTCCGTTTAATTCTTTTGGACTAAATCCTGGACACTACGATTATCAAATAACTGAAGAAAAATAATATGGCAGAAAAAAAAGAAAAGAAAGAAGATGTCTTTCAGGCTCCAAAAGGAATGAGAGATATTTCAGGTGACGACTACTACAGTTACCAAGGTTTTTTTGAAAAAGCACAAGAAATCGCGGAATACTACGGATTCAAACCAATCCAAACTCCTGTTTTAGAACACGAAGAAATTTTCACAAAAGGAGTCGGTGGTGGAACAGATATTGTCGACAAAGAAATGTATTCTGTAAAAACAAAAGGCGGCGACAAACTTGTTATGCGACCTGAAGGAACAGCTGCGACAATGCGCGCGTATATTGAACACGGAATGCAAAACAAACCTCAACCAGTAAAACTGTATTATTATGGCCCGCTTTTCCGACACGACAAACCGCAAAAAGGTCGCTATCGAGAGTTTTATACTTTTGGTATAGAAGTTATCGGAAGCCCAAAAAGTATTATGGATGCAATGATTATCCATATGGGAATTTTAATGCTAAGAGAGGCTGGAATTGAAAATATTTCTCTAAAGATAAACTCAATCGGTGATGCAGAAAGCAGAAAAGACTACTTGAAAGAGTTGGTGAACTACTACAAAAAACACCTTGGCAAAATGAATGCCACAGACAGACAAAGACTGAAAGATAATCCTCTTCGGATTCTTGATTCAAAAGATCCAAATCTTTTGCAAATAAATGCTGAAGCACCTCAATCAGTCAGCTACTTAAACAGTGCAAGTAAAAAGCACTTTAAAGAAGTTATGGAAAATCTAAACGAACTTGGCGTAGACTATGAACTAGACCACACTCTTGTTCGAGGGCTCGACTACTACACTCATACTGTTTTTGAATTCTTCACAACAACAGATTCTGACGAGACAGAAAACGATTCTGAAGAAAAAGAAAATAAAGAAGAAGTTGTAACAAAAAGATTGGCGCTTGGTGGTGGTGGACGATACGACTATCTTTCAAAAGCAATGGGATACAAAAAAGAAATCCCTGGTGTTGGATTTGGTTTTGGGGTTGATAGGATTGTAGAAGCAAGTTCAAAAATTCCAAAACCTCGTGTAAAGAAAAAAGCAAAAGTATATTTAATTCAACTTGGAACAGAAGCCAAAATGAAAAGCTTGAAAGTTATAGAAATCCTGCGACAAAACAAAATCCCAGTAAGACAATCTCTTTCAAAAGACAGTCTTGGTTCACAACTTGCAATCGCAGAAAAAAGCGGAATACCACACACTCTTATTTTTGGACAAAAAGAGGCTCTCGAAAATTCAATTATCGTGAGAGATATGACAAACCGTTCTCAAACAACAGTTGATATCGACAAGCTTGCAAAACACCTGAAAAATCTATAATTTATAGGTTATGGTAAAAATCATACAAATTGGTGATGAGAGATTGAGAGAAATCTCGAAGCCTTTAACACAAGAAGAAATCGGCACAAAAGAAACTCAAAAACTTCTTGAAGATTTAAGTGAAGCACTTCGTTCTCAAGACGACGGCGTGGCAATTTCTGCACCACAAATTGGCGTGAACAAGAGAATTTTCGCAGTCTCAACAAAAATATTTGATGAAGATTATTTGGCTGGCGAACCAGAGAAAAAATTCTACGAACATATTTATTTTATAAACCCTGTTATTACAAAATTCTCAAAGAAAACAGAAGAAATTGAAGAGGGCTGTCTGTCTATTCGAGGTGTTTATGGACTCGTAAAAAGACCCAAAAATGTAACTATTGAAGCTGTGAATGAAAAGGGTGAGAAAATTATAAGAGGTGCTGGTGGGCTTTTGGCAAGAATTTTCCAACACGAGATTGACCACTTAGATGGTATACTATTTATCGACAAAGCTTCTGTTATAAAAGAAGTTTTTGAAGAAAAAAAATAATAAATAAATATGGAAGACAAAGAACAAATAGAGGAACTAAATGAAAATTTAGAAATCCTTAGTCACGAAATTGAAGAAACAAATTCACCAAAGCATTCTTTTGTGCGAGGGATATTTTTAGGAGTTGGAACAACTGTCGGAACAACAATAGTTGCCGCACTTTTAATTGCGCTTATTTTGTGGCTTCTAAAAACTTTTCAAAATGTTCCGTTTATTGGAGATATTCTTGAATGGCTTAATATCGAAAAATACATAAGTTAAATGGAATCAAAAAAAGAAAAAATCATATTTTTAGGAACACCAGAAATCTCAGTAAAAATTTTAGAGAGCTTGCTAAAAGAAAATTATGAGATTGTTTTGGTTATAACTTCACCAGACAAACCTGTCGGACGAAAGCAGATCATGACCCCGCCGGCGGTTAAAGTTTTTGCCGAAAAAAATAATCTAAAAGTTATTCAGCCAGAAAAGCAGGGCGCCGACGTCTTGGAAGAAATACAAAAATCCGGCGCCCTGCTTGGAATTGTCATCGCATACGGACAGATAATCCCGCAATCAATAATAGATTCTCTACCAAAAGGATTTTTGAACATTCACTATTCCCTACTTCCAGAATTTCGTGGAGCTTCTCCTGTCGAACAATCTATTTTGTCAGGACAAAAAGAAACCGGAGTGACAATTCAGAAACTTGTTTTCAAACTAGATGCCGGACCGATAGTCGCAGTAGAAAAATTTCCTCTTGATGATCAAATAACAACTCCGGATCTTAAAGAAAAACTTACTGAAGTGGGCGCAAAACTTTTAACAAAAATTCTTCCTGATTATCTAGAAGGAAAAATTGAACCAGTCGAGCAAGATGAATCAAAAGCGACTCATTGTAAGAAAATATCTAAAGCAGATGGAGAAATAAAAATCTCTGACACAGATAAAAGTAAATGGACCAAATACAGAGCCTACTTTGGCTGGCCAGGCATTTTCTACTTCGATGAAAATGGAAAAAGAGTGAAAATAACAGAAGCAACTTTTGAAAATGGGAAATTCATAATCAAAAAAATCATCCCTGAAGGGAAAAAGGAGATTTCACTATAAATAAAAGTGGCGCGCTTCGCGCGCCGCTTTTATTTAAAACATTAACTACTCAACAACCTTCGTCACAGACTCAATCACAACATCTTTTATTGGTTTGTGATTTTTCATTGGATCAACCTCAACCAAACTAATAGTGTCGACAACATCCATCCCAGCTACAACTTTTCCAAAAACAGAATGCCTTGAATCAAGAGGTGTATTGTCAGCAACATTTATAAAAAACTGACTTCCTCCTGTGTTCGGTCCAGCGTTTGCCATTGAAATAGTTCCTCTGACATTTTCATTTGGTGCGCGAAGTTCGTCTTCGATACTGTATCCCGGTCCACCAGTTCCCCAATAATCTCTTTTTGAATCATCTTTTGAAAGCGGGTCTCCACCTTGAATCATGAATCCGTCGATAACTCTGTGGAATTTTACACCATCATAAAATCCCTGTTCGGCCAATTTTGAAAAGTTTCCAGCTGTCACAGGACGAGTGTCGTTAAACAATTCGACAGTGATATCCCCCATATTTGTTTTTATAATATAAGTTTCTCTTTCCATAGGTATTTTCAAAAAAATATAAACAAGTGTTCCAATAATAATCAGCGCCAAAATTCCCCAAAATTTTTTCATATACTATTTTAAAATTAATTAATCTTTACTTCCAAAAGGCCACCAAGGCTTCATACCCTTTATACGTTTTTTCAAACTTCTTGCACCTCGTATAAAAAGTGTCTGCCCTCTTTTTTTATCAGTTTTAACATCTCTTAAGAAGTTATCTTTCGTTGCGTCTATCGCGGCATACAAATCAGCATTAAAATTTTTCACATAATAATCTTTTCCGGCAATTCTAGATCTAACTTCAGCCATAAAAAGATCTTCTCCTTTGTTGTGATGATTTGACTCTTTACCAATTTCAACAAACAAGTTCACTTCGTCAGAATTTCCGATAATCTTTTCCAGAGCTCCGATTTTCGAATGAACATAATCTCTTATTGGATCAGTAAGATCAATATTTGTTGCTTTTATATTTATATTCATCCAGATTGTGATAGGTCGTGATATTAGCACAACCCACAACTAAATTAATAAACCTCTGTATAAATTTTACCACAAACCAAAATCTAGATTTCAACAGCCAAAATTTTAGTTGGACTATGATGTCCGCTAATAATTTTTACTTTTTTAACAGAAATTCCCATCTTAAAAGCGACAATCTCCACGACCCTTTTATTCGCCAAATTCGCCAGAGCCGGCTCTTTTACATGGATTTCCAGCCTATTCTCGCCAAGCTCTTTTACAAGCTCCCTTTTGACCCCAGCAAGCACTTTTACTCGAATATACATAAGTATTGGCATTTTATCATTTTTTTGATAATATTTGCTTTGTATCGAAAAGATACACTTTGAAAAAAGAATATTCCCCGACCCGCCTCGACTCGCAAAGCTCGTCGACGCGAGGCGGGTAGCTCAGATTATGTCATCTTTGTATATCTTAAAAAGCCTAAATCACAACAAAACCTATGTAGGTATTACCGATGATTTAGAAAAAAGATTACAAGAACATAACTCTGGAAAGTCTATTTATACTTCAAAATTTAAGCCTTGGAAAATTATTCACTATGAAAAATGTGAAAATAAAGAAGAGGCAAGAAAAAGAGAAAAATATTATAAATCGACTTCAGGAAGAAAGAAGATGAAAAATTTAATATATTCCCCGATAGCTCAGCGGTAGAGCAATCGACTGTGAGATATTGCAGCTCCCTCCGGAAACGAAGGGATGAAAACAAGGTGAATTGCTGGAAGCCCTAATCATTAACGTGGTGGGTAATCAGCAGCCAAGCCTCAAAATTGAGGAAGGTTCAGAGACTATCCTTTATGGAGTAGATCTTGAAATTCAAGACCGAAGCGCCTTGCACCTAAATTCCATTTGGAACACGGTGATGATATAGTCCATTCCTTTAAGTAATTTTAGGGTAAATGTAATCGATTGGCCGTAGGTTCGAATCCTACTCGGGGAGCCCTATAGGTTGGTTAGAGGTTGCGAGTATCCTGTCAAAGGGATAACGCATTGAAAACGTTAGGTTTTTTTCCTTCTAACTGACAGTTCTGAAGTAGAAAGTTCAAAAACTGTCGTTTTTCGTGTACTTCATAACTCTTGAAAATCTGAAGTGCTCTTTGAGCGAGCCTTAGCACCATATTAGCGGTCAAATAGAACTCTTCATCAGCATCAGAATGGATGTGCATTTCAGTAAGGATTGCACTCTGTCTTTCCTTGTACTCTTTGAGTTTCCTGTCATACATTTCATCCGTAATACGACCGTCTAATCGGTCATCGTACATTTTGCTGATACGGTCCTCTATGAGGTCGTACTGTTTGATGACCTTTTCAGCGATAGGTATGAGCTTGTTCGCTGATTGCGTAAGCTCTTTCATCGCTTTTGAGTTCATCATCTCGTAGGTCTTTCGTGCCATTTCTCGCTGAGTTTCCAACGCCCTGATGAAGGGTTTGGTCTGTGTCATTTCTCGGACCGTTCGTGTGTATTCGGCAAGACCACGAAAAAAATCCCAACTGTCCTGTAGGTTGATGAAACTGTTGTATTGTTGCTCTACAATCCTGAGAGCTTTTTCATCACTTCTTTCCATACATCTTTCTGATACTTTACTATAGTTTACACTTTTTGTTATAATCTATCTATGAAAAAAATGCTTGGACTTTCTTCTTTTTTAGCAATCACGGCAGGTATCGTTATGATACTTGGCGGTATGTGGGGTATTGTGTTTACTTATAAAAATGTAGCGAGAGAGCAAATCGTAACGCCTTATGACGCTTCTATTCCAAACACTCCTGTTCGTGGACCGCTTACGCTAAAATCTCAAGCCGACATCATACGACATCACGTTCTTGAAACCACTGACGGAAAGACATATTCGCAGATGCCACAAAAAGTTCAGAAACTTGATGCAAATGGAAATCCTGTTTTGGATGATAAAGGAGCACCAGTAATGGTTTCCAATGATGCACGTAATATCTGGATAACAGCAACAACTCTTACTACTGCTTTGAACTTCGGCATTATCACGTATGTATTTTCAGGGCTTATTGTTTTTATTGGTCTAATATCTATTTGGACTGGCATTACCTTTCGTGCACTAAGAAAGGGTCTATAAAGAACCTGCGAGTAGAGGTGTTAGCCCTGAGAACTCAAGCTCTTGCTTTATAGCTTTCCAATCTACAGTTCTGAACTCGGACAA
>CAZOPP010000011.1:9729-14467 GCA_964581875.1 uncultured Candidatus Saccharibacteria bacterium | reverse complement strand
AATTTGAACAATACAAAATGTTCAAAGATAGAAATATTTTGCTTATGACAATGGATTCGACAGGTATAACAAGCCCTGGCTGGTCTGGTTCTGAAGCAGAAGTTATACAAAATATCGATACAATAATTAAAAATGCTCCGGGAAGACTTATCATTGGAACATTTGCATCTCAAGTAGAAAGAATTCTTGAGTTTATTAATTCTGCGACAAAATACGGAAAATACGTAGCGGTTGATGGACGATCGATGAAAACAAACGTCGGTATTGCAAAAGAACTGAAGCTGACCGATTTCAAAAATGTTATTGGGCTTGAAGAAATGGATGATTATCCACCACACAAGATTGTTCTAATCGCAACAGGGGCTCAAGGAGAAGAATTTGCTGCTCTTATGAGAATGGCGAACGGAACACACAAACAAATAAAACTTAGCTCAACTGACACAATAGTTTTGTCATCTTCAGTTATTCCAGGAAATGAAAGTGCTGTTGATGCACTAAAAGACAACCTATATCGTGGTGACGCAAAAGTTATCACTTACATGGACAACGTAGTTCACGCGTCTGGTCACGGAAAGCGCGGAGAACTTGAGTGGCTTCACAAACAAATAAATTACAAATTCTTTATGCCAGTTCACGGACATCATCACAGACTAAAAATGCATGCTGAGCTTTCAGAAAGTCTTGGATGCCCAAAAGAAAATATTGTTGTTCCTGACAACGGCTCTATTGTTGAAATAATAAACGAAGGAAAAGAAATTGTTAAAAGAAAAGAAAAAGTTCCAGGAGAAGCTGTGCTAATCGACGGACTTTCTGTTTCTGATACACAGCACTTGGTTATCCGCGACCGAAAAGCTTTGGCTCAAGACGGAATCTTCGTTATGGTTGTGATGATAAATATGAAAACCAAACAAGTTAAAAAATCTCCTGATTTAATCTCACGAGGTTTCGTTTACCTAAAAGAAAATCAAGAACTTCTAAAGAAAGCACGGAACATGATTAAAAAAACAACAGAAGAAACTGTTGCCGGAATGGATCCTATTGATTTTGATTATGTTAAAGACACAATCACAAGAAAGGTAACAAAGTTTCTTTTCCAAGCAACTGGAAAAAGACCTGTGGTTATCCCCGTTATTTTGAGCACATAGTTTGATACACTATAAGTGTAATGAAAGTTCAAAGTGTTGGAAGTTTAAAATCTGTTTTTATAGTTAGTTTTATACTGACTATAAGTGTTGCTCTCACGTCATATGTAGATTCAAGTTTCGTTGAATCTTTCACCTCTCCAAAAATCGTCGGGATAATGTTCACCCTGGCTTCTCTTTTGTCTTTGGTTTATATTGCCAATACACCAAAAATACTCAGTAAGTATGGCGTCTTAAAAACACTAACATCTGTTGGAATTGTATATATTCTTTCGATTGTTGGTTTGGTCACAATAAATAACTACCATATTTTACAGTTTTTCTTTTTGACTTACTGGGTTTCTGCAGTTGCAATGTATCTTTCTGTTGATATTCTCTTATCTCACTATTCAAAAGAAGGTTCAACAGGCGGAACTCGAGGGATTTATCTAACAGTTTACAACCTAGCATTTCTTATCGGACCATTTTTGGCTGGAATACTTGTTAATACAATTTACTTTAAAGGAGTTTATATAACTTCAGGATTTCTTGTTGCTTGCATGCTTTATTATTTTGTAGGCAAGTTCAAAGACGTGAAAATGTTTCCAAAAGAAACAAATTTTAGTTTAATCTCAAACTTTTTAAATGTTTTAAAACAAAAAGACCTGCGAAATGTTTATTTGGTGGCGATGACACTCAGCTTTTTCTTTGCTTGGATGACAATCTACACACCTCTTTATCTTTTTGATCAAGTTGGTCTTTCTTGGCAAGAGATTGGAGTTGTTTTTGCTGTGATGCACATTCCTTATGTTCTCCTCGATATCCCTTGGGGTAAAATCGCTGATAAAATTCTTGGAGAAAAAGAGATGATGATGGCTGGAATAATTATCGTTGGACTTTGCACAATCTCTCTTGGATTTATCACGGGGAAAGAGGTTTGGATTTGGGCTTGTGGGCTTGCTCTAACTCGTATTGGCGCAAGTCTTATTCAAGTTACGACCGAAAGTTACTTTTTCAAAAAAATTAACAAAGAAGATACGGGCTCAATCTCTGTTTTTAGAAACGCTTCGCCTATCGCCTTTCTTATAAGTCCAATTATTGCAACAATAGCCCTGACATTTACAAATAGAGCTGGTTTGTTTATTATATTGGGAATTATAGTTTTGTGTGCCCTTATACCAAGCTATAAACTTCATGACACAAAATAAAAAATCAGAAGGCGTTAGAATTAACAAATATTTAAGAGATAAAGGTCTGGCAACTCGCCGAGAAGCAGACAAGCTTATTGATATTGGAAAAGTTTTAATAAATGGCAAAAGAGCAAAGCTTGGTGATTTGGTTTATGAAAATGATGAAGTTTCTTTGAAGAACGTAGAAGAAAAAAGACTTGTTTATTATGCATACAACAAACCCGTTGGAGTGACGACTGTTGGAAAACAGCCGGGCGAAAAAGAAATAAAAGACGTGATTCAATTCCCTTTTAAAGTTTTTCCTTTAGGGAGACTAGATAAAGATTCGAGTGGTCTTATCATAATCACAAACGATGGTAGAATTACGGAAAAATTACTTGATGGAAAATATAGCCACGAAAAAGAATATGTTGTTAAGGTTGATCACAATATTGAACATAACTTTATGGTAAAACTTCGCGACGGAGTCAGACTTGGAAAAGAGGTGACCAAAAAAGCAAAAGTTAGAAAAATTGAAAACAAGATTTTTGAAATAATAATAACTGAAGGAAAAAACCGACAAATCCGTCGAATGTGTGCATCTTTTAACTACCAAGTTAGAGAATTGAAGAGAATAAGAGTGATGAACATCTTACTCGGAAAACTAAAACCAAACACATACAGAGAAATAAAAGGAAAAGAATTAGACGATTTTTTGAAAGAGGTTTTGTAAATCAAAAGCCCGGCGCGCAAGCGCGCCGGGCTTTTGATTTATTATTTCAAATCTTTTCGTTCTGCTTTTTTTCTTTCACTTTCCTTAAGTAATTCTTTTCGAAGTCGTATCGCATCTGGAGTAACTTCCAAAAGCTCGTCAGCTCGTATCATACTCATTGCACGCTCCAAAGTTAGCTCAAGAGGAGGAACAACCTTCACAGCCTCATCAGAACCAGAAGCTCGCATATTTGTTAGTTGCTTCCCTTTTGTCGGATTCACGACCATATCTTCACCTTTTACAGTGTAGCCAATGACCATACCTTCATAAACTTCTGTGTTGATTGGAATATATAAAACCCCTCGTTCTTGTAGATTATCTAAAGCAAAGGCTAAAGCTTTTCCATTTTCCATAGAAACCATTGAACCAAATTCTGTTTTCGTTACAACTCCAGCGTAAGGCATAAAGTCGTGGAAAATAGTTGTTAGAATTCCCTCACCCCGAGTGTCCACAACGAATTCATTTCGATAACCCAAAAGTCCACGAGTTGGAACAATGAAAATCATTTTTACATTGTTTCCATCGTGTTCCATATTTTGCATAAGACCTTTTCTCTTGCCCATTTTTTCAATAACAGCACCAGAAAATTCTTCCGGAACAACAATAGTTGCTTCTTCGAAAGGTTCAGTTTTAACACCGTCAACTTCTTTTATGATTACTTCCGGTTGAGAAACCGCAAGCTCAAAGCCTTCTCGTCTCATATTTTCAATCAAAATAGCAAGGTGAAGTTCTCCACGACCATAAACTTTAAAAGTTCCTTGATCGTTGAAATCAACCCGAAGACCCACATTAACCTCAAGCTCTTTTTCAAGCCTTTCTCTGATTTGTCTTGAAGTTAGAAGCTTTCCAGATCTACCAACAAAAGGAGAGTCGTTCACCATCATGTTAAACGAAACTGTCGGTTCGTCGACTTTGATTTCAGCCATTGGTTCTGTTGTTTCCACGTCGACAATAGTTTGACCGATAAAAATATCTGGAAGACCAGAAATCATAATAATATCTCCAGCCACAGCTTCTGTTACAGATTTTCTTTGAACACCTTCAAAACTGAAAAGTTTTGTAATTTTTCCAGAGTGAATATTTCCCTTTGTGTCTTTTGCGAAAACTTTTTGCCCATCTTTTATAACACCAGAATACATTCGGCAAACACCCATTCTTCCCAAAAAGTTGTCATAGGCCAAGTTGAACACTTGCGCTTTTAGAGGTTCGATTATCTTTTCTTCACCAGAAACAGAAGGAACTTCTTGTAAAACCAAATCCAAAAGTGGAGTCAGGTCTTTCATTTCGTCTTCCATTTTTAGCTTTGCTGTTCCATCTCTACCAATAGCGTAAACAGTTTGGAAATCAAGCTGTGCATCTGACGCGCCAAGCTCAAAGAAAAGTTCATATACAGCGTCGTGCGCCATATTTATATCAGCTGCTGGTTTATCTATTTTATTTAAAACAAGTATTGGCTTTAGACCAAGCTCAAGAGATTTTTTAAGTACGAATTTTGTTTGTGGCATTGGACCTTCGGCCGCGTCAACAACCAAAAGCACAGAGTCAACCGCTTTCAAAACACGCTCCACTTCAGAACCAAAGTCGGCGTGGCCTGGCGTGTCCACAATATTTATTTTTGTGCCCTTATAATAAACAGAAGTATTCTTGGCATAAATTGTAATACCTCTTTCCTTTTC
>CAZOPP010000011.1:0-9629 GCA_964581875.1 uncultured Candidatus Saccharibacteria bacterium | reverse complement strand
AAAAATCCAAGTATGAGTATTACGATAACAATTAGAATTGTATTTACTCCACTTCCATTATTTTGATTATCCATAATAATGAATTAGATTAAATTATAATTACTTCTTTCCTGAAACTTTTTTCATTGCTTTTTTAACAGTAGTTTTTGCAACTTTAGAAATTTTTCCAACTGTTTTCTTCGCAGTTTTTGCAACTTTCTTGGCGGTCATTTTTGCATCAGTCTTTGCGGTAACTACAGCTTTCTTAATATTTTTTGTAGCTGTTTTTACATCTTTATTTTCTGTAACTTTTTTCTTCACAGAAACAAAGACCTTCTTCACCTTTGCTCGATTCTTTTTTCCATTTGGACCAAGAAGAGCATATGCAGCTACCCCTGCAACAACCGCCGCAGTACCAGCAGCCACCACCTTGCCAACATTACCCTTTTTCCCTCCCGATTTCTTTGCAACTTTTTTCATCGAATTATTTTTAAAATAATTATAATAGGCGACACTTATATTATAACTCTTTTTTAAAATACAAACTATACTTTTCGTCTAATTTTCGGAATTTGAGGTTTGACAGAGCCAGAACTTTGTCTTTTCTTTCTTCTTGGGAAAATAAGTCGGAAAATAGGGCTTTGTTTGATATCTTCCACAAGATCTTTTGCTTCTTCGCTCATGTGGTCACTAGTGTCTTTTAACTTTTCCACCAAAAGCGAAACAGATTTTGTAAGCCCTCTTAGTTTTATAAGTAAAAGTATCACGAAAAGTGACACGAAAACCACCGCCAAAGATGTAATGAAAAAGAAAATATTTGCTTGAACTAAAGTATCCATATACTTTTATTATAAATCAAATATAGGAAAACTCGATTGTGGACAATTAAAGTGTTTTGCAAGCGGTTGCCAAATCTGAGATAATAGTAAAACAAAATGAAAAAGAAAGACATATTATTTAAAGCATTTCTTGTCGCATATATTGTATTCCTTTTTATACACGGAAGAGACTTGGAATGGACAAACTTTGCGATTCTCGGTTTTTTGTTTGGACTTCTTCTCGCCTATTTTGCTCACGCACGAAAAGGATTTTTAACTATTTTACTTTTGGCCGTGCATATGAGTATCGAATGGTTTCATCATGTTAAGTTTGGCACATCGTATTCTGTAAACGAAATAATTTTAAACGGAGTTCATGTAATATTTGATTTTGTATTCTTGGCGAGCGAATGGAAGCGACATTCAAAAAATGCATTTGTTGCAGTTTTGTCCGGAGTATCTATTGGATTGGTTTCAATATTTGTAATCGGTACTCATTATCATGAAAATGATAATCACGAAGAAGAATTGTTAGGCGAAATACATGCAGATGAAGATGAAAGCGAACACGAATCAGAATTCCCTTTTGAAGCAATAATCATAGGCGGAATCCTCGGCTGCGCGATTACGCATTTGGTTGAGAGGAAAAAATAACTTTGCTGCCAGACTTGGGCTCGAACCAAGATAAACGGTACCAGAAACCGTTGTCCTACCATTAGACGATCTGGCAATTTGTGTTTTCACACACCTATTTATAACAAAATTCAATATTTTTCTCAAAATACTAAAAATAAGTTAAAATTACCACATGGAATATTTATACCATGGCTCAAGTATACAAAATCTAAAAATACTAGAACCTAGAAAAAGATTTACCCCCGAAGGTAAAATTAATTATTCTGCAATTTATGCAAGTCCATCTATTCAATTCTCTATATGTCATTCTTTTCCCTGGTCAACAAACGAGGGTGTGAATCTAAGTATAGAAGATGGAAAAATAAGATTTTAAATTCCAAAAAATTTAGAAAGTAGACTTTTAATCCCAATATCAATTTATAAAATAAATAAAAGCGGTTTTGAAATAACAAAAGAAGAATCAACTGGATATACTTGGCATTCAACAACTCCAATAGAAGTTGCTGAAGAAATAAAATACAAAAACGTATTAGATGCGATGAAAAAAGAGAATATAGAATTTAATCTGATATAATTAAAAACATATGACAGAAAACAACAAGCCATTGCGTCCAAAGCGTCTAACATTAGATGAGATTAAAAACGGATGTGTCTATATAACAAACGGAGACGAAACAGAAACTCGTATTTGCGTTATAAATGAAGAATTCAGACAAGGTTTTGACATAATCAAGAAAAGCAAAGACAACAATAAGTCTGTGACTTTTTGGGGTTCAGCAAGACTTCCAGAAGATCACGAAGACTATCAAAGAGCACTGAGACTTTCACGAAGAATCGCTGGAGAATTGGGATACTCAATAGTTACTGGCGGTGGGCCGGGAATAATGGAAGCTGGAAATCGCGGTGCATATGAAATGGGAAAACCATCTTTTGGCCTGACAATAAAACTTCCGATGGAACAATACACGAACAGATACGTTACAGAAGATATTCCCTTCTATTTCTTTTTCACTCGAAAAGTTTTAATGGCATATTCAGCCGAAGCTTACCTTTACTTCCCTGGTGGATTTGGAACCTTCGATGAACTTTTTGAAGTTTTAACACTTGTTCAAACAGGAAAAATTTCAAAAGTGCCGATTATATTGGTCGGGAAAAAATTCTGGGAACCTCTTGATAAAATGATTAGAGAAACAATGCTAAGAGAATTTAAAACTATTTCAGTAGAAGATCTTGATTTGTATAAAATAACGGACGACGAAGACGAGATTGTCGAGATAGTAAAAAATGCACCGATGAGAGATGAATAGAAAAAATAAATATTAAGTCAAACTAAAATCCGCAAAAGCGGATTTTAGTTTATAACTTTCTTAGATTCTTCTATTAAAAACGGGGCTATTTTGTTTTTTACTTCCAATATTTTTTCTATGTCTGAAATTGGGTTCAAGGCCAAATCTAAAACTTCTCGCATTAAAGGCTCTTTGTCTGGATAATATTCTGAAAAATCTTTGTAACACAAGTATAAATCTCTAGTGTATCTTTTTGATCTATCCATCGTGATTTCAAAACCAGAACGCAAAATATTTTTCATAAGCCATACACATTTATTTTTTATTTTTTCTTCTAGCATGGGGTCTACTTCACGAAACCATTTTTCTGCATTTTCATATCTTTGGTCGTCAGCAATATGAAGGATTATATCATTTCCCGGCTTTCTTTTTTCCACTTCGACTTCTTTTCCATACAAACAAAGAGATTGTGAAATAATAAACCCGGGATTTTCGGGAAGACTTTCTGCGTGTATTTCAAAATCTTCCACAAAAGGATACTTTTCTTTTAATTCTTTTCGAGATTCTGACTGCCATCCATTCTCTATTTCTTCATCCTTTAAATCAACATAAGCAAAACTATCCAAGTCTGATACCCCTTCCACAGCCTGACCTTTTGGTACAGATCCACGAACATAAACATTTATCAATTTTTCACCGAAATGTTTTTTATAGACTTCTACGACATCATCTAAAACAGGCTTCCATTTTTCTTGAACTTTATCTAAGGAAGCAGGATTTATGAGAAATCCATTTTCATCAACTTCAAAATACGAACCCATCGGCTTAATTTCTATTTTATTTTTTTCTGGCATATTTTCCATATTATTTATTTTCTCTCCATTCTTCTGCTAATTTTTGAATATCTTTTAGAAACTGATCTTTTCCCGCGCGATAAGAAGGATAGTCATCAGGAAAATCTTTATTTAGTTTAACTTTTAAATCCTCATATTCTTTTAATTTTTCCGGATGAGATCGGAAATAATCTCTTTTTAAAATAAAAAAATCAATCTTAAAGTGGCCCGGAGGAACAACATGGATGTTTTCTATTTTTCTTTCTTTCTGCCCTTCTCCTTCTAATTTATAAATAAGTACAGTATCAGGGGCGATATAATCATCTTCCCATAAATATCCAAATTCTTTCATTTTTTCTTTCTCTTCAAAAATGTCATTTATATTTTTTACGACAACTAAAATATCTAAAAGTGGCTTTGCTTTTATCCCTAAAGAGGTACTTCCAACATGATCAATAGATAGAGCTTTTTCGCCAAAAACCAGATATAGGATTTTCTTAACTTCTTTAAATTTATTAGCCCAAAAATCACTTGAATCTTCTAGCGAGTATGGGCGCTTTTGCATTCTATCTAACATATTATTACCATCTTATCTCCTTTACATTATAAATTAGTTTAATCTCACATCATCAATACTTAAAAGAATTTTATTATAATCGTCTTGGATCTTATTCCATTTTTCATATGTTTTATCATTAAAAATCTTATTTTGATGTGCTTTTTTAAGTTCAATTTTTAAATCTTCAATAGAAGACTTATATGCCTTGATAAGTTTTTTAACTGATTCAATCTCGTCATTAAACTCCGTCGAACTTTTCTGCGTTTCAAGGCTATTTAAATACGATATTTTATCTTCCAAAGTATCGCTATTTTTCTTTATTAGCGCAAATATTTCTTTTATAAGATCAGAATTTCTTTTATCTAGATTTCTATTTTTTTCTATCTCTCTTTGAACTCCAACCTCATAAATTTTTGGCTTTTTGTTATGTCTAGGTTTCTCCATATTACTTCCCCAAACAAACCCTCACGAACTCACTAAAAATAGGATGTGGATCTAAAACTCGTGCTAAAAATTCTGGGTGAAATTGTGTTCCGAGGAAAAAAGGATGTGATGATTTTGGAAGCTCTGCAATTTCCATGAGTACTCCATTTGGAGATTTTCCAGAAAAAACAAGCCCAGACTTTTCCAGCATTTCGACATATTCTGGATTTACTTCGTATCTGTGTCGATGTCGCTCTGAAATCTTTTGTTTTTTGTAGGCAGAAAAAGCTATCGTTCCCTTTTGCAAAATTGCATCGTAGGAACCAAGTCTCATCGAAGCGCCAAAATCTTTTATCTCGAGCTTTCTTTTTTGGTCAGGCATAATATCGATAACAGGATTTTCTGTTTTTGGATTTATTTCAACAGTATGAGCATCTTTCAAACCCAAAACATTTCTGGCATATTCGATAACCATAAGTTGCATTCCATAACAAATTCCAAAGTATGGGATTTTGTTGACCCGTGCGTATTCAATAACTTTTATCTTCCCTTCAACGCCAGTCTCGCCAAAACCACCGGGAACCAAAATACCATCGTATTTTGAAAGCTTGGCAAGTTCTTTTTTCCCACCCCCGCCCTTTTGCAAAGTTCGGGTAGGCACTTCAAATTTTTTAGAATCAAGCCAATGAAGATTTGTTTTAACCCCAAGATGCATTCCAGAAATCCGCAAGGCTTCGATAATAGAAATATATGCGTCTGACAAGACAAATTCACCGGTATCAAAATATTTACCGACAACAGCAATATTTACCTCTTTTTTAGCTTTTTTCATTTTCGTCACAGCGCTTCGCCAACTCTTCAAATCTTTTTTCTTTGGTGAAAGTCCAAAATAATTTAAAATTCTGTTTCCAAGTCCGTCATTTTCAAAATTGATTGGAACATCGTAAATACTTTCAACATTTGGCGCGGCAATAACATCGTCTGATGAAGCGAGACCTGTCATGTTAGCTATTTTTTCTTTTCTTTTTTTATCCACCGGCATATCTGCGCGCGCAACAATAATATTTGGAGAAACACCATATGAATTCATTTGTATAACTGCGTTTTGAGTTGGTTTTGTTTTCATTTCGCCAATAGAAACTGGTGTGGGAAGATACGAAACCATGACGAACATCACATCTTTTGGATTTTTGTTTTTTAGCTGGCGAGCAGCTTCTAAGAAAATTGCGTTTTGATATTCGCCAACAGTTCCGCCAACCTCTACAACAACAATCTCTGCCTGCGTCTTTTTTACAGATTCGTGAATACGACGAATAATTTCTTCTGTAATATGAAATGTCGGTTCAACACATTTCCCTTTGTAACCAAGAGCTCTTTCTTTGTCGATCACATATTTAAAAACCATTCCGTTCGTCATATAATTTTCTTTCGGAAGAGTTTGATTTAGAAATCGTTCATAGTTTCCCATGTCTTGATCGGTTTCGAGTCCTGAATCCATCACAAAAACTTCCCCATGTTCTGTTGGGTTCATCGTGCCGGCATCCACATTTAAATAAGGGTCGGCTTTTATCAAGCTGACCCGAAAGCCCTTACTTTTTAGAATTGTTCCGATTGATGCTGTGGTGACACCCTTACCCACTCCAGACATCACACCTCCTACGACAAATACATATTTTGTTTTTGACTTTTTGTCTGACATAGAGGTTCTAAAGACTAATTATTTTTTAAGATATGCTCTGGTTGCCAAGAAACTTGAAATCATTCCGAGTAGAATTCCAAAGACTGCCGTTATGATGAAGAGTTGGAAGAAGTTTGAGAAGTAATATGTGTTTAGATTTATACCGAGAAAATCTGTCATATTTGCACCAAGCCAAAGAGAAATTGGGTAGAAAATTAGCATTGTGACAAAGGCGGAAACCAGTCCGTAGAGCATTCCCTCAACCATAAACGGACCTCTAATATAATGATTCTCAGCACCCACAACACGCATAACACCAATCTCTTCTCGGACAATATAAATATTTAATCTTAAAGTGTTAAAGGTGATAATTACAGAAATAAAGACAAGAAGAATTGTAATACCAAGTCCGAGCTTTTTCGCCCCTTCTGTGATTGAAATAAGTCTGTCGATAACAAGTTTATTTTGGAAGTAATTAACTTTATCAATTATAACTTGCTGATTGCTTTGAAGTGTGTCACCAGACTCTAAGAAGTTTGCAATTTCTTCGTATTCAGATGCTTCAATAGCCTCAATATTTAAAGTTGCGCCGAGTGGATTTTCATCAAGCTCTTCAAGCGCCTGAAGTGTTAGATAGTCAGCAGAGTGTCTTTCTCGAAAATTTGCCAACGCCTCTTCTGCAGAAATATATTCTACACTTGCAACCTCCGGAAGTTTTTCAAGCTGTGATTTTATTCCCAAAATTTCAGATTCAGAAGCGCCAACAGTAAAGAAAACGGTTACGTCTACTTTGTCTTTTAGCTGACTCAAAGAAAAATTTAAAACAGCTTGTGAAAAAATAATTAGCGTAATAACAGACAAAGTTATTGTCATAACAAGAACAGAAGACAAAGAAACAAAACCATTTCTAACGAAATTTAGAAATCCTCCACGAACAACTCTTTTAATATCTAATACTTTCATAATTAAATTATATATTTACCTTTTTCATCATCTCGAACCATTTTTCCATCTTCTAAAGTTATAACTCGCTTGTGAATTGCATCGACAACACCCTTGTTGTGAGTTGTTAGAATAACTGTTGTTCCCAAGCTGTTAATTTTTTTCAAAATATGAACAACCTCGTAAGTGTTTACCGGATCTAGGTTTCCTGTTGGTTCGTCTGCAACAACAACCTCTGGATTATTGATAATCGCACGAGCTATTGAAAGGCGTTGTTTTTCTCCACCAGAAAGTTGGTGAGGAAAATGAAAAGCTTTTGCGCCCAAATCAACCAAATCCAAAACGTGTGGAACATCGGATTCGATTTCCTCATCTGTTTTTCCAGCTGATTCCATTGCAAAAGCAATATTTTCATAAGCTGTCTTGTTTGGTAAAAGTCTAAAATCTTGGAAAACAGTTCCGATTCTTCGTCGAAGGTTTGTTAACTTTGAAGGTTTTAATTTATTTATCTCAACTTCTTCAAAAAAAACACTACCCTCAGAAGGTTTTTCTTCTCCGAGTAATAATTTAACTATTGTTGTTTTACCTGCTCCAGAGTGTCCAACAATCGAGACAAACTCTCCGGACTTTATTTCAAAATTTAGACCTTCAACAGATGCTTCAGCGGCGTTTGGATATATTTTTGTTACATTTTCAAAACGTATCATGGAATATAGTATACCAAAATTTTCTAATCCACAGAATACCTAAAGTAGGCGTTCTGCTGTAATAAATTCGTCGATTTCCCCAGATTTTAAAACTTTTTCTATATCGCGGATTTCCACACCAGTCCTATGATCCTTAATCATTTGATACGGATGAAAGACGTATGACCTTATTTGACTTCCCCATTCGTTTTCAGTGTTTTTAGAAATCGACAATTCGCCCAACGTTTCTTTTTGTTTTTGTAAAAGAAGAGCGACAAGTTTTCCTTTTATAATTTTTTCTGCTCGATCTCTGTTTGCCTCCTGACTTCTTTCTGATTCGACGTGTACCGAAGTGCCGGTCGGCACGTGAGTTAATCTGACTGCTGTATCTCTTTTGTTTACATTTTGTCCGCCTGGACCAGAGCTTCTTGCAAAAGAAACTTCCAAGTCATCTTTTGGAATTACAAAATCTTCTGGGTCTTCTATAATTGGAATGAACTCAACCATCGCAAAAGATGTATGCCTTTTTGCATTAGCGTTAAAAGGAGAAATTCTAACAAGTCTGTGAACGCCAGATTCTTTTTTAAGTAAGCCGTAAACATTTTTCCCAGAAACTTCAACTGAAATATTTCGGTAACCTCCTCTATCTGTTTTATGTTCAGCAACAACCTTTTGAGAAAAATTATTATTTTCAAAAAACTGAGAATACATTTCGTATAAAATTCGAACAAAATCTTCTGCATCATCTCCACCAGCTCCAGCAAAAATATTTAGCATGGCTGATTTTTTGTCGTATTTTGAAAGACCCTCGAGTTTATCTTTCAAGTTTTGAATTTCTTTTATTGTCGCCTGAGCTTTATTTTTGTCAGACCAAAAATCGGGAGAAGACATTTTTACTTCAAGCTCTTCTATCCTTTCTTGAATTTCATTGTTATCCATTAGCTATACTTTAGCAAAATTTTATATAAAAAGTAAAAGAAAGGGCCCCGCCTGCGGCGGGGCCTTTTGGGCGACATTTTTCACCCAAGCTTCTTTGACAGTTCAGCCAACGCACGCTTAATGTCCGGTAACCTGAGTGACTTCATTCTTGAAGAAGTTTCTAGGGGAAGATCTTTGACCACACCCCTGGGAACCCCTGAGGAATAAAGGACAACTCGACATTCACGTGACTCGATGAACTTTTCCAAACCAATATCTTCTGAAAACATAAGCTTTATCCTATCCCTTGAAATTCCACAACTAATCAGATCAGAAATGAGTCCTTTCTTTTTAGTCCTCAAAGACTCTTCAAGGAGGACTAACAACCTACCCCCTTTTGTATCGCTCAAATACCTCTCAGAGTCAGGCCAAGGATGATCAAGCATATCCATCATAATAAAGACACTTCCTGGTCTCTCAGCTAAAGCATTAATGACTTTGGACATATGGGAAAGATTGGCTTGTGAAAATTCACTATCATCGATTCGCCCAAGCAAAGAGCCGATAGAGCGCAAGATTCCTCGTGTTTTCATGACCTTAAGTTTTAACTTACTTTACATAAAAAACATAAAAAGTAAACCTATGAGCCATTGTCGGGAATCGAACCCGAGACCTCGTCCTTACCATGGACGCGCTCTACCTACTGAGCTACAACGGCAATAAAAACATATTAAAGTAAAAAGATGTTTTTTAAAAGTCTTATGTTTTAGCTATAAATTACTAAACAAAAAACACGGATGATATCCGTGTTTTTTGTATTTGCGCGAACGACGGGAATTTCACTGCTCGCTACGCTCCGCTTTCAAAACCC
>CAZOPP010000010.1:1868-14597 GCA_964581875.1 uncultured Candidatus Saccharibacteria bacterium | reverse complement strand
TGGGTGTTGTTCCAGACAAGGAAGATGTTTTCGAGCAGGCAAGGCTTCAGACGAGACTCGCCAAGCACGTGTTGGTTAGCTTGTCGTACTTTGTTGATTGAGGGGGTGGAACGAAACGGGCCGGGGAATTTCCCCGGCCCGTCCTTTTTTACATTCCAAGATTTCTTTTTATACGTCTTATCGTTAAAGCTCTGGTTATCAAAACTATTGCAATAATTATTATCAAAAATCCAGCAATGACAAATTCTATTCCGAGAGACTCGGCTATTTCGTCAAAAGGGATTAGGGAATTACTTTTAACTTTGACTTCGATTGGAGTTGACCAGTTACTCAAAGCGCCACGACCATCAGAAACTCTAAACGATACAAATACAGTTCCTTTTCTAAGGTCTTTTTGTTCAAAAGTGAATTTACCACTGCCGCTTTGGAATTCTTCTTGCATTAGGAAATTATTTTTCTTGCTTGTTATTCGTGACTCGACATTTCCATTTGGAATAGTTTCAGCTTTTATTGTCAGTGTTTCTCCAAGCATTATTTCTGCTGGATAAGATGTAACTTTTGGAGCCTCGAGAGCTTTAACTACAATCGGAATAAATGTTTCGTTTTTGTTTCCAGCTCTGTCGTATGCGGTTATAACAAGTTCGTGTTCTCCTGGATTTATAGTTTCTAGCTTAATATTTCCGTTTGGAAGTTTTTCGTATTCAATTTTTTCGTTGTTTATTGAAAGTTCAAAATTTTTAACACAAGAAGTTTTATCTTCGACTTTTACTGAAATTACAGGTTTTGGATCTGTTAGGTCAGATCTTTTTATTTCTTCTGCTTCTATTGTCGGTGGAGTGTGATCTATTTTTATTTTAAAGTGTTCTGTTTTGCTCCATCCAGAATTGTTCTGCAAAGATAAGTGGAAATACCATATTCCATCTTCAACATTTTCGTATCTTTTTTCTACGATAGCTGGCGAGTTTATGTTTGTTGGTTCTGTGTCTGGATTTTTGTCAAAAGATATTTTGCTTGCAAGTGTATCTTTGTCTATGTCCCATGAAAATGCAGCACTGTTTTCTCTTCGCCAAACAACCCCAGGATGAGTGCTTGATGTAATTATTGAATCAGGTTCACAAGCTTCGTTTTCATCTACAACCGGATTTTCTTCTGTTATTGGTTTTAGATCTTCTATTTTTATAACCTCAGGTTTTTCTTCGACTGGTTCTGTTATTGTAAAGACTGCGTTTGTCACGTTTCTTAAAATACTTGTTCCGATCCCGTCGTTTGCTAAAATCGCCGATGATCCAATTCTCACATTTGCAAGACCTGTACTTTTACCTTTAAAAGTAATTGTTAAAAGTTTTCCTGAGTCTCCTTTGTAGCCGGGCGTTAAAACAACTCCTTCCAACTTTACTTCTCCAATACTGTTTGAAAAAGTCGGTTCTTGAGCCCAAAAGTCCACGATTGATCCTGATTTTGAAATAGATACAACTTGTAATTTGTCAGCAGGGAATGTAATTCTGGCAGAAGCAGCGTTCATTGCTTGTTCAGGACTTGAAACGTTTACTGTTACTGAAAAGTTTGTGTTTTGCCGATATGTTCCGATAACTGGCTTTATTTCAAGGTTTGCAGCAAAAGCCCAAAGCGGGTTTAAAAAAACCAAAACACCTAAAATAAATCCTAGGAAATTTTTTCCTCTATTTTTTTGAATTCTTTTGCTTGTTTTCTCCATATGAACAAGAAGAGTAAAAATACAAATGTGATTATTGGTATTACTATGTTTTGATTAAAGCATTTTATGCCAAAACATAATCTATTTGGAACATCGACGCGGACAACCCGTTCGTTTCCATAATAGTCTCTTGCTTTAACATATATTTTCTCATTTATTTTTTGGTTTTTCAACACGTATGGACTCTCGACTTGTTCAAAAAGTTTTTTACCTTCGAGAATATCATAAGATCTTATTCCAGAACCCTTATCGATTGCTTCAAAAATTATCACGTATTTGTTTTCAGAAATGTTTTCGTCCTTTACGAGAATTGCCTCAAAGTATTCTGGTGCGGTTTTGTCTTGCCAGTTTAGCTTGTTGTTGTTTTCTCCAGGAAAAAGATTTCTAACTTGCAAATTTAAGTTTTTATTTTCTTTTATTTCTTCTGTTCCAAGTCCATCATTTTTAAATAGGGAAGATTGACTTAAATTTATATTAAAATTTCCATCGTATTTGGGCACAGCTACAACTTCAAAAAGTGTTCCGCTTCCTTGTAATCCTCCAGCGATTATGCCAGCAAAAGAAATATTGTTTGATGTTGCCTTGCTCGGATTTGTAACCCAAGCTGAAACAACGCTGTTCCTTAAGACAACTTGCTGTATTTCGAGTCCTTCGTCTATGTTTAAATTTCCAGAAACTGCATTGTATGATTCATTTTCTGTTTGTATTTCAATACTTAGTAAGATTTCATCTCCAACTTTATTTTCTGAAAAATCTGAATTTTTATTAATATTGAAATATCCAGCCAAAGCGATGTTTGTTGGAACTACTATTATTAAAATTAAATAAAATAAATATTTCATAAAATTTATCCAGTCCAGTGAAAAGCCATAATACTAAAGTCAATCAAATTAATTTTTCCGTCTGCGTTTAAACAATTTACTTCTTTTGAAACAATATTTCCTGAAAGCGGTTTGTTATACCAGAAAGCGGCGATTGAAAAATCAACCAAGTTTACTCGTGAGTCATCGTTTAGATCTGCATTACAAGAAGATTCTCCGGGAACTTTTGCAATATTTTCATTTCCAACTTTAAAGGCTACTCGTTTTCCAAAACCACTCGATTCACCAGTTGTTAGGTTTGTTTTTGATCTACCGCTGTGAGAGCCTTCTTCAAGAGGTGCTGAATTAAAATTGTATAAGTAAACTCCGTCATTGTCAGATGTGGTATTTACAAAAACTTGAGTCTCCGAGTTTACTTCTATTGTTATATTGCTTTCAGGGACAGTTTGGCCAAATATAACAATATCGTCACCCTTTTTTACTTGAGATTTATCAACGTCTATTGTTGGTGAAAGGAAAATGCCGCTTACATCTGTTGTTGAGCCTTGTGTAATAAATACTGGAAAAGAAAATGGGTTTGATTCAATGTTGTTTTCATCTTTGCTTTTTACTGTGAAATTATAATTTCCTGGAGTTAGGTCAAATAAATTAACTCTGAATCTTGCATCAGGTCCAGATATTGTTTCTACGGCAACAACACCATCTTTTAGAATTGTAACTTTTGACAATGGATATGCTCTTCCTGAAAAAGTAACTCCGGTTTCTGGTGGTCTTGTTCCGCCCCCGCCTCCACCTCCTCCACCACCCCCGCCACCTGAGGGTGGAGCGTCAGCTTCACTGTCGTCTGTGTATGAAGAACATCCAGTGTCAGCTGGATAGTCTATAAGTCCATCACTGTCGTTATCTTGTCCGTCGAAACATTGTGGGGCAGGGACAATTGTTATTGTAAAGTTCGATGTTTCTGCAGAATCTGTTTTCGGAGAATAAGTTAAAAATATTCCAGCTGAAAAAAGCAAAAGTATTGCTAAAATTTGATAACTAAATTTTTTCAGAAAATTTAACATACTAACTTGCGATTATTGAAAGTGTCATATCTATTGTATACGAATCTGCTGGTTGTTCAGCGGGGATTGTTTGAGAAATATCTATATCAGTTATATCCCAATAGCAATTTGTGTCAGCACCGCTCGATGCGCTAGCGATTGTTATGGCATCTGTCACACCTTCACTATACGAACTGCTTCCTCCACTTGATATATTTGTCAGCGTGCAACCGCCTTCCGGTGTGATTGTGCTAGACGACGGATCGACTGTCATTTGTCCACCAAAAGAATCTGTATCAGCACCGTCTACAGCATTTGCTGTCGGGTCGTTAAAGTCATAGTCTGTTGTCCCATCCCAGAGGGCTGTTGCTCCAGAGTCAGCCGCCAAAGAAAGTGTCCAGACGGCTGTTCCTGTTCCATTATCAACTCTAATTTTTTGACTAGATATTCCAAAAGTTCCTGTCGCTGTTTGATTTGAAAAAGATACATTTGCTCCACCCATTTCTAGAAAAGGTGATGCAACGCTTGATCCAGCTCCGTCAACAATATCCACCGAAAGAGTTCCTCCAGCGGCTGTCGTGATTTCTGGAATAACAGAATATGTATCAAGAAGTGTGCCGTCTGATTCTACAACTCTAAAACAATAAGACGTATTAGCTGAAGCGCCGTTATCGATAAGTGAAAAATCCCACTTACCATCTTGTCCAGCGGTAATTGCAGAAACAGAATTCGTAAAGTTGTTTGATTCCTCGTATGTTTGGTTGACTATTGTGTCTGCGTTATGGGTCGGGTCATTTGCGTTTGCGGTTAAAGTGGCGCCGTCAGACGGTGTTGTGTTGTTGTAATAGGCTATTGCTGTTGCACCGGTTACATCTGCATATGATTCCCCAGAAAAACCAGTGTCACAAGTTCCTGATTTTTGCGCAAACTGAAGTTTGAAATCTCTGTTACTGATTGAGAGATCAGAATCTGCCACGTGAAGTAAAAGTCTTAGTCGAAATATTCCACCCGTTATGCTGATTGTTCCAGCCGTGTCTTGTGTTGCAAGTGCGCTGCCGACATCGGTGCTGTCTGCGTTGCTAAACAATCTATAAGCTGATTGAGTTAGAGATGTTTGAAGAGGGAAGGTTAGGAGCTGGGAAACGTTCATATATGTTACGTTTCCAGATCCGGAGGATGTTGCAAGGCTTCTAAAATTAATTCTATCTAAAGGCGCAACAACATCTGAGTTCGATAAGTCTTGAGACCAACCTGTAACGCCGGCGTTGTTTGTAACAGATTGATTTCCATTAGAAAACCCATTTCTAAAGGCTATTGTCATATCCCTGTTTGATGCATTTACTGATGTATATATTGAGAAATTTGAAAGAGTGGCATCTACACCAAGCACAGAGTTGTTACTTGTCTCAGTTCCGGAAGGATTTCCTGTACCACCAGCTATTCTTCCATAAATTGCAGCACCTGTGGAGCTTCTAACAAAAGTTCCTCCTGACATAAGACTTACCTCTCTTGGATTATCAGATGTTAGAGTAAGTTGAATATTTTTTATAGTAATAGCGTTACCACCACCATATGTTTGTAAACGAAAATTTATTAAGTCGTTCGCAGATAAAGAATCTGTGTTACTGGAATCACTTATAAATCCAGATTCCCCGCCGTTAAATTGCACAATCTGATTTCCAAATGATTCATTTTTTCTAAATCTAAAAGTTGTTGAAGTGGACCTTGCATTAGCTGATACATAAACTCCTAAGTTTGATGCAACTGAGTCATTGAATATGTAGTTACTTGCTGCTGATTCGTTAGTAAAGTTGTTTACAAGAAGTTCTCCCGCGGGAACTATATATCGAAATGTATTATTATTTGAAAAAGCAAAGCTGGCTCGTGTCATTAGGAATTGGGTTGTTGACCCATCATCTGCCTCAAATAGTATTGTAAGTGAAGAAATACCAATACTTCCCGCTGTTGTGGTAAGACCAATGCTAATTGTATCTCCAACAGAGACTGTATCAGAATTTATAGTATCTTGATGAATTCCAGTTGTATTTTGTGCTACCGTCACGCTTTGGTTTCCGTTCGATCCGTTTTTCCTAAATGTAAAAGTTGAATCACCTGAGGTGTTGGCTGAATATATAACTGCTACCAGTCCAGAAAATGTGCCATCTTTTGTGACATGAAATTCAACATCACTTTCTGATGTCGATGATTGCCAGGTTGTTGCAACGGGAAAAAATCTACCGTTTCCCAGAACCTCGGAAACACCAACAATATGCGGAACTTTGTATCCTCCGCTAGCCAAGATTTCTTTTTGTGGAATCAATGGTGAAAAAATAAAAATTCCAACATAAAAGATTATCTGAATTGTTTTGAAAAATTTAACCATTGTTTACTAAATTAAATTGGCAGACCGCCACACTAAAAACACCATTTTCTTTTACTGTATAAACTAAAGGAATATTAAAAGATCCTTTCTGTGCTCCTTGTTCTTTTGTTATTATGAGCGGAATAGAATTTTCTTCTGCGGAAATATTTTTTGTGTATGATTCAGAATTTCTTATTTTTACATTTATTCCATCTGGTAAACTTCCAACTTCCAGGTTTTCTGATTCGTATGTAGAACCTTCTTCTTTTGTGAGCAACAGACTAATCTGTAAAGTTCCATTTTTAATTTGATTTGCAAAAACCGAAGGCTTACAAGAATGCCCAGCTTGTTTGTCTATGTTTATTTTTTTACTAATTTTTCTTTTCGTTAAATTTGGATTTACGACAGGTTTTTTAACTGGAATTGGTGGTGGAGTGTAGACTGGTTCTGGTATTGGCGCAGGATTTTCAATTTCAATTTGAGTTTCCTCGATTTGGCTTTCTGTTGGAGTTGCTTCAGTTTCTTCCGGTGTATTTTCAGGAATTATTTCTTCTGTATTTTGATCTTCTTCGCTTAAAACATTTTCTTCACTGTTTTGTGAAGTGACGATCTCTTGTTCTTCTACATTTTGAGAATATGAAAAATGTCCAATCATCAGGAATCCAGAAAGTATGAAAATTTTTAGTAGATAATTTTTCATAATTGATAATAAATAATTATTTTCTAATTACTTTTAATTTTCTTTGGTGGAAGTTTAATTATTTCACCTTCTTTTATATTGTAAGGTGGTTTTATTTTGTTTACTTCGGCTATTATTTCCCAATGAACTCTGTATTCTTTTGAAAGACTTCCCAGATTATCGCCAGACTTTACTTCATATTCAGTCCATTTTTTAATCCATTTTTGTTTCTTTTTATGAAGTCTTCTTAGGGCAAAAATGCAAAGCAAAACAAATAAAATAAATATTTCTATCACAAGTCCAAGTGTGGTCGGCGCTGAAACAAACCAAGCTGTATTGGATTTTATTGAAGTAAATTTATTTCCACTTTTTACGCCAATTCCAGCATCCCTCCCTTCATCGTAACTAAAATTTGCATTAACTAAATAAAGTCCTCCCCAAAAAGGTTTTTTTAGTTCAAAGTTAAAGTCATATATTTCATTTCTTAAAACAGGGAATTCGCCACCAAATTTTCTATGAAGAAGTCCGAAAAAATATCTAACATTTACTTCTACATTTGTATCAATTGAAACGTTACCCGTATTTTTTACAGAAGGTCTTAGATATATTGATTTATTTTTTTTCTCGATATTGAAATTTTCAAATTCAAGTTTGCGGACAACTTCACCGGGAACGTTTATCGCAACGCGAAGTCCACTTCGCAAACTAAGCGATACTCCAACATCAGTATTTGTTTTTTCTTTTAATTCTTGAATAAGAACACACCCATTGTGTTCACCAACAGAAGCATCTTTCGGGACGTTTATTGTAAATGGAATTATTATTTCTGTTCCAGCTGGGATTGTTATTTCGATTGTTCCTGGAAGATTTCCATTTTTGACCGACTCTACATCTTCTTCTAAATTTTCTATATTAAAATTTATCCATTTTCCAACATTTATTGGTTTTTCTGAAACTTGAGTACATGCAAAACCTCCACCAGAAGATCTTAGTGAATCTCTTGCGTATAAAATTAAATTTTTAGGAAGATTCGTACTGTTTATAACTTTTACACCTTCTTCTTTTATTTCTCCAGGGTTTATCGTTTGAACAAAAATAGATTCTGTTCTTGGGTTATCTGGTCTTGGATAAGCTGGCTTAATACCAAAACTTGCAGCAAGTCCAATACTTGGAAATAAAAATACAAAGAAAATAATAAGGAGATAAATCCTTTTAAAGGTGATTATCATAGTAAAAATTATATCAAAAAAGACTTATTTTAAGAAGCTAGAATCGACAAAGTCATGTCGATATCGTAGTCTGAGGCCGCTGGTTGTTCAGCTGGTATTGTTTGAGAAATATCAATACCTTGAATAGTCCAATCTCCCACATCGTCTGATCCAGAAGACGCAGTTACTAGTGTTATTGAATCTGTAGAACCTTCTTCAAAGGCATCTGAAGATCCAAGAGTTACGTTTGTTGTTACGCAAGACGCGCAGTTTCCAACATCAAGAGTAGCACCAGAGGGGTCGACCGTCATTTGTCCGGCAAGAGAATCGGCGTCGCCACTGTCTGCACAACCACTTGATCCAGAGTCATTGAAGTCAAAGTCTGTTCCAGCAGAATCCCAAACATCTGTTGGGTCAGAAGCGGCCAAAGATACTGTATATCCGTTGTCTGCTGCGTCTGGGTTTTGAATGTAGATTTGTTGGCTAACTGTACCAAAAGAACCAGTTGTTGTTTGACAAGAAAAGCTAAAAGCTGTTGAACCAAGAGCCACAGAAGGAGATCCAACAGTAACATAAGATCCGTCAACAATATCTACAGATAGTGTTCCGGCGGTGATTGTTTGTTGGAAGTTTGAAGTGCTTGCAGCTAAAACAATTCCAGTTGCGCCAGCGGTGAACAACAAAATAGCTCCCAATACTAGGATTTTATTAAAAGGAATTTTAGAAATAATAAAAGTACTCATTTTATTTAAAAATACAAATGGCCTCATTGATTACATGATACACCAATCAAAAATATGGCAACAGCATCTTACCTGTGGAAACTGTTAATAACTTGTTGTATTATATAGACAATGTTAAAAAACTTTATTAAAAATCGTGTAGAAAAAGTAAGATTATTTTCTGAAAAATATAAGCTTTATATAATGCCAGCGGTTTTAATAATTGGTTTTCTTCTTGATTTTTTAACCCTTAGAAGAGTCGATGGTCTTTTTGATAACATTTTACTTTCAACTCATCTTTTAATCGTTGGATTTTCTATTGTTCTTTTGTTCTCAAAAGATACAAGATTTGGTGAAAAATTAAAAATTTTAAAACATTCACAAAAAATAGAATACGTAATGCTGTTTTCTTTTGGTGCACTTTTTTCTGGATCTATTATCTTTTTTTCAAAAAGCGCATCTCTTTCTTCTTCTTGGCCGTTTTTCTTACTTTTGCTTATTTTGATGCTTGGAACCGAGTTTCAAAAAAAATATTTTCAAAGACTTGTTTTGCAAATAAATTTTTATTATATTGCCGTTCTTTCATATCTTATAGTTTTGATTCCGGTCGTGACTAGAAAAATGGGTCCCGATATTTTTATCTTAAGTGGAATACTGAGTCTTGTCTCCATGGTTGGGTTCTTTTTTATTCTTTCTGTTGCCGATCGAAGAAAAATGAAAATTTATTCTCGAAAAATGATTTTTGGCGTAGGTTCTATTTTTTTATTTTTTAATTTTTTATATTTTTCAAATATTATTCCGCCAATCCCGCTTTCTTTAAAATTCATAGATGTCTATCATTCTGTTTATCGTGTATCTTCTACAAACTATGTTGGATCTTACGAACCAACTCCTCCAATTTATTTTTGGGATAAAAGAAGTTCTGTAGTTCACAGAGAGCCCAATGGTTCGGTCTATGTTTTTAGTTCTGTTTTTGCGCCGACAAATTTAAACACAGACATCTATCATCAATGGCAGTATTTTGATGAAGTTAAAAAAGAGTGGATTGATTCTAGTAAAATTAAGCTTGGCGTCTCTGGAGGGCGAGACGACGGTTTTCGCGGTTATTCTTTTAAAAGAAGTTTAACCAACGGTACTTGGAGAGTTGTTGTTGAAACCGAGCGTGGGCAAAAACTTGGACAGAAAAAATTTAAAATTGTTCCAAAAGAGGGAAGTGTGAAGCTTCAAGAAGAATTGCTTTAAAGCTTTTTAAAAAGACAAAAAGAAAAACCCCTTTCGGGGTTTTTCTTTAGGATTAGATTCGACTTACATTAACGGCGTTAGGACCTTTTGGACCTTGTTCCATTTCGAATTGAACTCTGTCTCCTTCTCGTAGACTATTGAATTCTACGTCAACAAGATTTGTTGCGTGAAAGAATAGATCTTTTGCTGATTCTTGATCTGGCTTAATAAAACCAAATCCTTTATCAGTAACTCTTGCGATTGTACCTGTTTGCATACTCTATAAGAGAAACTACGCTTCTAAAATATCAAACCGATGGCTGTAGTTTTAAACCCGACTTCGTTTCTCTTACAGGTCAAATTTGATAGGTCTATTTAAGCACTTTTAACAAGACTAGTCAATTACCGGATAAAAAAGAGGATTATTATACCGGCAATTATCCTGTAAATTGCAAAAGATGTAAAAGAGTGGTTTTTAATAAATTTTATGAAAAATTTGGTTGCAAGATATGCAGAAATAAAAGCGATAATAAAACCAATAGATAATTCGAGCAAATGACCATCTATTATTATTGTGTTTGATTTTAAAATATCGTATCCAGAAGCTGCGGCTATCGTTGGAATTGCAAGAAGAAAAGAAAATTCAACTATTGCGCTTCGAGATACGCCAAGTCCCATTCCACCTATTATCGTCGCGCCAGACCTTGAAACTCCAGGCACTACTGCCAATGCTTGAATTAACCCAATCCAAAAACTTTTCTTGTAAGAAATATCTTCAACTTTTTCTATATGATTATTTTTGTTTTTATAAATTTTTTCAAAAATAATTATTGCTATTCCACCAATTATCATTGCAAAAGCGATAACTCCAAGACTTTCAAATAAAATATTTTTAATAATTTGATAAAGTAAAAAACCGATAGCTGCCGTCGGAATCCAAGCAACAGCTATTTTTTTCCAAAGAGTTTTGCTTTCAAAAATTTTTTTAATATAGATCAAAAAAACTGCAAGTATTGCACCAAGTTGAATAATTATAATGAAAGATTTGAAAAAATCTGTTTGTCCAATTTGTAGAAGTTTTCCAGCTACTAAAAGATGAGCTGTTGATGAAATGGGCAAGAATTCTGTGATTCCTTCAACAAAACCAAGTATTATCGTGTTTAATATAGTCATAATTAAAAATCAAAAAAGCTCGTTTATTATAGCAAATTTTCACTATGATTGTTTATTTCTTGCTGATATAATCTAGACTATGAAAATAATAGCCTTATCATGTTCTCCTTCTCGTGGAAGAAATTCTGACACAATGCTCGACAATTTTATAGTTGGTTTAAAAGAAGTTCACAATCTTGAAATTGAGAAAATTTATCTTGGAGATGTTCCGATAGATTATTATTCTTATGAAAATAGTAAGGGTCCAACAGAAAATGAAATTTTGTTTAAAAATTTGCTCGACAAAATAGTTTCTGCCGACGGCCTCGTGATTGCTACTCCGACATATAACTTTTCTGTGCCAGCACATTTGAAAAATTTTATCGATAGGTTAAGACCTGTTGCACTCGATCTTTCGCGGAAAAATAGCTTGGGTCAGCCGGTAGGAAAGCTTGGACATCTTCGAACATATTTTTTGGTTTCTGGCGGCACACCATCTTGGGCACAAAAGATTCTTTTCTTTGCTTTTCCACCTTTTTGGCTTCGTGGAGTTTTTCTATATTTTGGTGCAAAAGTTATGGGAGCTTTTTATACAGGAAATATTCGCGCATTTGAAGAGAGCGCCGTCTTGAGAAAATGTAAACAAAAAGGCGTTAAATTTGGACAAAAAGTTATTCATGGTGTCGGTCAGGGAATTCTCGAGAATATATTTTGGCGACCACCACAAAGCAAATAGCTCTAAGTCAATAGTGTTTTTTGCACCAAATGGGTGTATAATAAAGGGACTGCTATTTAAAAATAGTAAAGAGTTAGTTTATTATAATTATAATTTCTAGTTTATTCTATGAATACAAAAACAGCTTTGATTATATTGGGCGTTGCTGTGCTTATAATCGCGATTGTGGCTATTGCTCGACCTAAATCAAAAATGGATACAGATGAACCACAAATCGATCCAGTTACAGGAGAAGTTATTTTGGGAACAGGTGGTCCAGATGGTGATGGCGCAGATGCTATCCCTGGAGAATCTGCAAATGGAGAAAATGCTCCAGCAAATCCAGCTTTTCCAAAAACAGGTTTTAAACCAGTTAAATAAAAGTTTGGTTAAATTTAAAAGAGGCGCGGGCGAAGCCCGCGCCTCTTTTAAATTTCCTAATAAACCCTCTCCGTAAAAACAACAAGTCTTGAATCGTGAGTATTTAACAAATCATTCCAAGTTCCATCGCAAGTTATAAGATTAAGTTTTGAAATTCCATCAGCTGAAGAAAAAATTTCTGTCGTGTCTTCGTATAAAGAAACACTTTTTATATCAACAACCTTAAAAAAAGTTTTTTGTCCGTAATTATTTGTAATCGTGACTGTATCGCCCAAATGAATATTTTTTAAATTTGTGAAAACTGCATCTTCGCCGTGTTTCCAATTTACATGACCAGCAAGAACCGCGCTTCCTGGTTCGCCTGGTTTTGTTCCCAAACTATACCATCCAACATTGTGACCAAAAGTCGGAACTGCCATCGCACCATCTAAAATACCAACAGATTCTATTGGAGCATTTACTCCAATACTTTCTATAGAAATTTTCGCAGGATATGTATTTCTTTTAATTTCTGTCTTGTGAACAATAACTTCAGCTTCTAGAGGCTTTTCTGGCGCCCAAAAAGCAAAAAAACACATTATTCCAAATATCCCAAAAGCGAGAATTTGCGGTAATTTTTTCATGCGTTTCATTATATTACAAGCCACAAAATGAAGATAGTCTCTGTTTTTGGTATAATAATTTTATGAAAAATACTAATAAAATATCTTT
>CAZOPP010000010.1:0-1768 GCA_964581875.1 uncultured Candidatus Saccharibacteria bacterium | reverse complement strand
AAAATTCCAAATGATTTTAAAGAAGTTTTGTCTTCTTCGACAAAGTCACTTTTGACTTGGGAAGATATTACGCCTCTTGCAAGAAATGAGTGGATTTGTTGGATTACTTCTGCAAAAAAAATTGAAACAAGAAAAAAGAGAATCAGAATAGCTCTTGAAAATTTAAAGAAAGGGAAGCGTCGACCATGTTGCTGGTCTGGCTGCACTCACAGGTAAAATTTTTTTTTAGCTTGATGAACAACAACTTGTGGAAATGGTATTTCAATACCATTTTTATCAAAAGAAATTTTTAATCTTTTTCTTAATTCTCCAGCCACTTCCCATTGTTTTGTAGGAATTGTTTCTCCTGTTATTTTTATAACAACAGAAGAATCAGCAAAATCATTTACTCTTAGAAATTTAGGTGCTTTTGTAATCAGTTTTCCGAAATACTCATCATTTGAAATGTTTTCACCAACATTATTTACTACTTCTATAACTTTTTCTAGATCAGATTCATATCCAACACCAATATCTATATTTATTCCGGAAAATCCTTTTGTTTGATTTGAAACTCTTTTAATTTCTCCGTGCGGGATGTGGTGAACTGCACCATCTAGGTCACGAAGTGAAGTCATCCGTAAACTTATATCTTCAACTGTTCCACATGTTTGATCGAAACATACGGTATCTCCGACTCTGTATTGGTTTTCTAAAATTATAAAAAGTCCTGAAATTATATCTCTGATTAAGTATTGTCCACCAAAACCAAGTGCTAATCCGACAATCCCAGCCGCAGCAAGAAAGGGTCCAATATCAAACCCAATCTCTTTTAAGATAATTAGCATAGTAATTATCAAAATAATAATATTGATAGTTCCAGATAATATTCTTATTATTGTATTTTCTCTTTTTTCTTCTGCCTCTTTTGAAGAAAATCCGCCAGAGCGAATCATTTTTCTAATAATATTACCGAGAAATGCACGACTAATGTACTTTAGTATAAAAGCTAAAATTAAAATTAGTATTATCTTTACACCATGATCTAATAACCAATTTAATAAAACTTCACTCCATTTATTATCTAAATTCAACATATTTTTATATTAACATAATTTATTATGAAAATAAGTACTTATTTCTACTAGCTATATGTTGCTGATAATAAGTTTTTTATATAAAATAAATTTATGAATAAAAATATATTTTGGGGTACGGCGGCTTTTGGTGGAATACTTTTAATAGCTTTGGTTTTACCAAAAACTAAAAATATTGATGACATTGAGAATACAAGTAGTTCCGAAGAAGCCATTATTGTCTTATCTCAAGATTTTTCTAGTTTCCCTATTTATCCAAATGCAAATATAAAAAACATAAACGATGTAGATGGAGAAAAGGCTCGAGATGCTTCTGTTAGTTTGAGCACTTTTGATAGTAAAAATAATATTCATGAATGGTATCGTGAAGCTTTAAGTGTCGATGGATGGTCAATAAAGAGTGACAAAAATGTAGCTGGTTATCAGATTATTCAGGGTGAGAAACAAAATCTCTATACTTCACTACAAGTTGCTGGTGGGGCAGAAGATGGTGAGTTAATTATTAGCCAGCAATTAAAAATTCGAAAACAATAAGTTGATATATTATATTACTGTAAATTAAGACTTATAAAAAACTAAAAGCCCAAATTAAGGGCTTTTAGTTTACGTTTTGTGCTAGCGTTTAATGCTCCCTCTATTGTCCGAGTTCAGAACTGTAGATTGGAAAGCTATAAAGCAAGAGCTTGAGTTCT
>CAZOPP010000009.1:0-15123 GCA_964581875.1 uncultured Candidatus Saccharibacteria bacterium | reverse complement strand
TTTTTTTAAACAAACTCCCCTTTTCATTTGCCCGAGCTTTCATAATGATACTTCCCTCTTCTTTTAATTTTTGAATCAGATTTTTAACCTTTTCATTTTCAGTTTTTTGATGATCGCGCTTACCTTTGTTCAAGCTTTCAAAAGCTCTCAGGGCTTCCGGCGTGGCCTCTTTGGCATGTTTGCCAGGTATAAGAAAGTTTCTAGCGTACCCTTCGTTTACATCTTTTATCTCGCCTTTCAGACCTTTTTTCTTTACGTTTTTCAGAAATATAACTTTCATATTTATTTTTTTAGAATTAATTTGACTGCTTCATTTAGCTGATTATCTGTTTTATTTTTTAAATAAGCTTCTTCATCAAACGGAACAACGACGTCCGGAGTTAGCCCATTTTTTGAAATAGATGTTCCGTCTGGAGTTAGCCATTCCGCAACAGTTATTTTTAATTCTGTTTTATCTTTAAAGTTTATAATTTCTTGTACAGAACCCTTACCGAAAGTTTGATCTCCAACAAGTTTTGCAATGTCGTGTTCTTGAAGTGCGCCAGCCATAATCTCAGAGGCAGACGCAGACCCACCGTCGACAAGCACAACCAAATCAAAGTTACCTTGCAGTCTATTTCCGTTACTTCTATAAGTATGATTTTCCGCAGAGTTTGTAGAATTTTCGATAACAATAGTCTGACCTTCTTCGAGGAACCAACTTGTGATATTTACCGCTGAGCCAAGATAACCACCAGGGTTTCCTCTTAAATCAACAATCAACTTTTTAGATTTTGAAGCAACAAATTCATCAAGCGCTTTTTCAAAATCAGCTTCTGAATTCCTTGAAAAGTCAAAAAGTCTAATTATAAAGACGCCATCCTTTCTAAGTTCTGTTTCAACAGTTTGAAGTTTTATCAAATCACGTACAACAGTAATCTCTATTGGTGATGAATTCCCTTCTCGAAGAATTGTCAGTTTTACCGATGTCCCCTTCTCCCCTCTTATTAAATCAATAGCGCCATCGATAGTTAGCTTGTTTGCAACCTCATCTCCAATTTTTAAGATAATATCTCCAGCTTCAATTCCAGCTTTGTCTGCCGGAGAATTTTTTAGCGGTGAGATTACTACTAAGTTTTTTTCACGAACACCGACCTCCATACCAACACCAAAGAATTCTCCTGATAAATCGATCTCCAAATCTTCGGCTTCTTCTGGGGTGAAAAAATATGTGTATGGATCACCGACAGAGTCAACCATTCCTTTTATTGCTCCCCAGATTTTTTCTTGCGAAGAAACTTTTGTTCCATCTGGGTGTCTTTCATTTATAACATTCCAAGCTTTCCAAAAATCGGCAAAGTCAGCATCTGAAACATCTTCCGGAATATTTTCTTTATTTGAAATTCCGTAAACTTTGTTTACTTCTGGAACATTATTAAAACCAATATAAAATCCTCCGACAAAAAATAATATTCCAATGATTATAAATTTTGAGACTTTTGCAAATTTTTTCATATTTTTATTCATTCAACTTTAAAGCTTCTTTTGTGTAAATGTTTTTGGGATCCCAAAGCATCCAAGAATTTAGCCCAACATCGTAAGTCGCATCTATCTGAGCCAAAACCATTTCTTTTGTATACTTTGCACCTAAATCAAAGTCTTGGAGCCACGGTCTTAGTTTGTGAACATCGACGCCAAGCGCTTCTGCTCTTTTGACTGCACTTCCCATAGACCTATGTATTACATCATAAGGCTTTTCGGCTGGTTTTGCCATACCTGCCCAGTTGTTTGGAAAATGAGACGGATAGACCATTGGTGCGACATAGTCAAAATTCAAAAGTGCATCTTCAAGAATTTGTCCAATTCCCAAGTCATCTGTATTTGTTGTCGTCATTCCAAAAATATCTGCTGAAATTTTCATTTCACTGCCGCCCAGATTTTCTTTCAAATATTCAAAAAAAGATTTTAAAACTTCGTGCTTAACCTTTCCTTCACTGTATGGAAAATAAATATCTTTCATATTTCCGTCTGAAGGAAAACGAATGTAGTCAAAATTTATTTCATCAAAACCATATTCATAGGAAATTTTTGCCAAGTCGACGCTATACTTCCAAACTTTTTCCGAACCTGCATCTATCCAACTTATCCCTTTGTGGTCTTTCCAAGGCAGACTCTTGTCACTTCCCTTTTTAACAGCTTCTTCTGGCCAAACAGAAACAAGATGCGGATCTTGAAAAGTAGAAATTCTCCCAATTACATAAATATTTTTATCATGAAGTCTTCCGATAAATTCTTTTACATCAGATATTCTTTTTTCTGAAGAGTTTATTTCATTAAAAGGTTTTTCATCTATTATAAAAGAAACTTTTCCTGTGTAGTCTTTAATATCAATAATAACTGAGTTAATTTCAGTTTCGTCCATTATTTTTACAAGTTTTTCTCGAAAGCTTGGCGTTCCGGCAACCCAGCTCGACATGTAGATAGCTTTTACTTCTTCTGGAGTTTCTACGTGAGTTACTGGAAATTCTTTTACTATAATTTTTTCAGGAACAACTTCTTCGATGATTTGATTGTTTGAAGAAACGCTCAAAGCATTTACCAAAGAAGCTTCTTGTGAAGACTCACTTTCTACAACACTAACGCTTTGTGATTCATAAACATTTTTACTTGGCATCAAGAAAAAAACACCAACAATTGCGGCAGATACTGGAGTTACAACAAAAAGTGTTTTTTTAATATCCATATTTAAGAAATGTTTTCACTATCGCCATCGCTTGAAATAACAATCACATCGTCATCTTCTTCTGGAAAATTATTTACTACCAGATTTTCTTTTTCTTCTACAATCTTTTCTTCTCTAACAAGTTTTGGTTTCGGTTTTGATCTAGATTTTCTAACTTTTATAACAGGTTCATAGTTTTCACGTTCCATGTCTTTAAAAGGATTTGAAAGGTCGGTCTTGGCTTCTTCCGGCGAAGTTTCTACAACCTTTTCTTTCTTTATCGATGAAATTATTGGTTCTCTTGTCGGTTTAACTTCTGGAGATTTTTTAAATCTATTTTCTAGATTTTTCTTTTGAATATGAAAAAAGTTTTCTTCGGTTTCTTTTTTTGAAATTCCAGAAGAGTAAGATATTGCAATTAAAATTATTCCTGTGGCAATAAAAAGATAGTTTTTTATTTCTGTAGCAATACCAATAAAATTAGAAAGGATGATAATCCAGACTCCGATAAAAAGTAAAGTTTTTTCTTTAGGCATAGGCAATTCAACAATTCAGTTAGTAATATATTCATTATATTTTAAAAGGAAATATACACAAAACTGGGGATTACTCGAAAGTATTTTTTGAGTTTGACTTTATGCTCAGATTTAAGTAATGTGAGAAAAAACCAGAACACCATGGCAGACAAAGTAAACCCACGATATCAATGCAACATTTGTGGAAACTTCTTCTTTTCACCTACGGACGGAAAGAGGACCGAAAAAACTCTTCAGATCACTAAAGAAGACGGCACTGATCGTAAAGAGAAGGTTTACTTCTGTCAATGCGATAAATGTGAAGTAAAGTACGGTGGAGCTAGGATACTTTGGCAAAGAGGAAACAACTGCGTTGCATATCTCGACCGTGATCGCCACAAAGAATTTCCAATTGTGGGTGAGCTGGGGCGTGTTCCACAAACCACCTGATGCATGAAAACAGAGCGGGGTCGCCAAGCGACCCCGCTCTTCACTTTCCCCTACCCCACAACAACCACAAATTCACCTCGAACTTTATCTTTGTTTTCTTTAAAATAGTTTAAAACTTCTTTTGCGTTTCCAGAGACAACTTCTTCAAACATTTTTGTAAGTTCACGAGCTACAACAACCTTCCTATCTTCATTTAAATGCATCACTAAAGACTCAAGAGTTTTTTCTATTCTGTGTGGCGATTCATAAAAAACAGAAGTTCGCGAACTTTCAGATATTTCTTTAAAAAGAGTTTCTCTTCCCTTTTTGTGAGGAAGAAATCCGTAAAATGTAAATTGTGGAGAAGGAATTCCAGAAACAGAAAGCGCTGTAGTCAAAGCTGACGCGCCGGGAATTGGAATTATTTTAACTTCTGGTAATTCTTTTTTAATTAGTTCAATAAGTAAAACTCCAGGATCTGAAATTGTCGGAGTTCCAGCATCTGAAACCAAGGCCAGAGATTTTCCTTCTGAAAGTAGAGTTAGAATTTTGTCATGTTTTTGAATCGTGCTGTTGGCATGATAACTCATTGTTGGCACAAAAATCTTGTAATGCGAGAGCAATTTCCCTGTGACGCGTGTATCCTCACAAAGCACCAAATCAACGCTCTTAAGCGTTTCTAGAGCCCTTAGAGTGATGTCTCCCAGGTTCCCTATTGGTGTGCCGATAACGTATAAAATCCCTTTTTCCATAAAATTTATAATACTTGACTTTGATTAAGATGTCTAGTATAAAATAAGAAAACAGAATAGCCATGGAAAGCAGTCTTGAAGACAAAAGAGCAGCCCTCGCGATAGCAGAACAAATTGAGCCTATTATACGGCACCGAGACAAACTCACGACAGAATACAGAACTGAGATAGCTAGGCTCGATAAAGAGATCGAAGTGCTGCAGGAAAAATGTCCGCATCCCAATGATATGGTGATATACGAAGATCTCAGAAGGGTCAAAGACCATGCACTTAAGTGCAACGATTGTCATCGCAGAATCGATGTAGCTGGGGCGTAGTCCCACATACCCGCAAGGAAGAACACCCTCGCGGGTGTTTTTCGTTTTACATACAAAAACTACAAAATATAACCGAAGAGATTTTGACGCTTAAAATATATCGTAAAGAAATTTATTTAATTTGCTTTAGAAAGTGATGCTGTTTGAGCCCTAAAAAGAAGTGTATATACACTTCTTTTTAGGGCGAGTTCATCACTTTCTTAGCTAAAATTGAATAAATTTTAGATATATTTTTCTGCGTCTTGAACTTTTGTTTCTTTTCCTTCAAGGGAAAAGAAAAGACTAATTCAAAAAGCCCTCTCGGGCTTTTCTAAACTATTTCTTCCATTTACTCCCCACCTTAATTCTATTAAGCTCCTTATCAATCAAAGCTTTAACTTTCGCATCATCAACTTCTTCTTCGTCTTTTATTCGTTCTCGCAGATCCTCAGCTCGCTTGTAAGCTTCTTCTGCCCTGTTTAAATCAATCAAATGAGCCATTTCAGATCTTTCCGCCAAAATCACAACTTTACTATCTCTTTGAACTTCGAGTATCCCAATAGAAACAGCTAGGGCAAAAACTTCGCCATCTTTTCCAACTTTTATCTGACCAGTTTTAATATTTGTTACAAGTGGAATGTGGTCTGGTAAAACAGTAATCTCCCCATTTCCTGTCATAATATTTACATAAGAAATTTCGTCATCTTCGTAGATAACAGAATCCGGTGTGATTATTTTAAGTTGTAATTTTTTGTTACTCATCTTTTATTTTGTAGAGCCTTCGTGTGCTTTGATCACATCTTCGATTGAACCTTTCATGTAGAAATGTTGTTCACTTATGTGATCGTATTTTCCTTCAAGAATTTCTTTAAAAGATTTAATTGTGTTTTTAACTGGAACATAAATTCCTGGTGCACCAGTGAATTGTTCTGCTACGAAAAATGGTTGTGACAAAAACTTTTGAATTTTTCTAGCTCTTGAAACTGTAAGCTTGTCTTCATCTGAAAGTTCATCCATACCCAAGATTGCAATAATATCTTGAAGATCTTTGTATTTTTGTAGAACTTTTTGAACTCCGCGAGCCACGCCGTAGTGTTCTTCACCAACAACATTTGGATCAAGAATTGTAGAAGTTGAGTCTAGTGGATCAACAGCTGGATAAATACCAAGTTCAGAAAGTGGACGAGAAAGAGAAACTGTCGAGTCTAGGTGTGTGAAAGTTGTCGCTGGCGCTGGATCTGTAAGGTCGTCCGCTGGCACATAAACAGCTTGAATAGAAGTAATCGAACCTTTGTTTGTCGAAGTAATTCTTTCTTGAAGATTTCCCATTTCTGTTGCCAGAGTTGGTTGGTAACCCACGGCAGAAGGCATACGACCCAAAAGAGCCGACACCTCAGAACCTGCTTGAGTAAATCGGAAAATGTTATCGATGAAAAGAAGCAAGTCTCTTCCCTCTTCGTCTCGAAAATATTCGGCCATCGTAAGAGCTGACAAAGCAACTCGCGCTCTCGCTCCAGGTGGTTCATTCATTTGTCCAAAAACCAGGGCGGTCTTATCAAGCACGCCTGATTCTTCCATTTCTTTATACAAGTCGTTTCCTTCACGAGTTCGTTCCCCCACACCGGCAAAAATAGAATACCCGCCGTGTTCAGAAGCAATATTGTGAATCAATTCTTGGATAACCACAGTCTTTCCCACTCCAGCACCACCGAAAAGTCCAACCTTTCCACCCTTTAGGAACGGACAGATAAGATCAACAACCTTAATTCCTGTTTCAAGAATTTCTGTATTTTGTGATTGATCTTTAAATTCCGGAGCTTGTCTGTGAATTGGATTTAGCTTTACTCCTTGCGGAGCTTCTTTTTCGTCTATTGGTTGACCGACAACATCGAACATTCTTCCCAAAACTTTTGGTCCGACAGGAACAGAGATTGGAGCTCCAGTATTTTTAACTTTTTGTCCTCTGTTTAATCCGTCTGTTGAAGTCATTGAAATAGCTCGAACTTCGTTTGTTCCAAGATGAGCTGAAACTTCAAGAATTACAGAAGATCCAGAAGATTCAACTTCTAGCGCGTTGTAAATTTCTGGCAAATTTCCATCAGAAAAACGAACATCGACAACCGGTCCCATTATTTGTGTTATTTCACCTTCGTTTGTTTTGTTTTTTTCCATAATTATTTTCTTAAAATTTTAACTCATTGCTGCTGCACCACCGACTATTTCTGCAATTTCTTGCGTAATGGCACCTTGTCTTACTCTGTTATAATAAAGCGTTAATTCAGAAACCATTGTGTTTGCGCTGTCGTTTGCGTTTCTCATTGCGAACATTCGAGAGCTGTGTTCTGAGGCGAGGGATTCGAGAAATGTGTGAAAGATTGCTTGTTCTAAAAGTTGAGTTATAACCGTGTCTAAAATTTCTGCTTCGTTTGGCTCAAATGCATACAGTCCTAGGTTTTTCTTCTCAGTAATTTTGTTTTCTTTTTGGTCAGAATCTGGAAGGAGTAAATCTTTGTAAATATTTTCTTTGATCGGAAGAACTTGCATCAAGAACGGTTTGTAACTTGTCGATGATTTGAATTCTGTGTAAAGAACTTTTACTGATTCGTACTTCCCTGTTTTAAATTCATTGACCAAAATATCTCGTATTGTTAAAAATTCTTCTGATGAACTTTTTTCTGAAAAATCGATGAAGCTTGCAACAATATTCAATCCATTTCTTCTTGCTGATTTTTCTGATTGTTTACCAATAGTTATACAATCGATTTCTTTTTTTGACGAAGATTTATATTTTGCCAAAGCTTTTGAAATATTTGCGTTATAAGCTCCAGCCAAACCTTTATTCGAAGATATCACGATCAGTAAAACCTTTTCTCCTTTTTTATTTTCCAAAAAAGGATGAGAAATATGACGCTCGCCAGCAATATGATGAAGAAGCTCAAGAGCATATTTTGAATACGCTCGACCACGAACAACTCTTTCTGTTGTCTTTTTCATTTTAGAAACAGAAACCATTTCCATAGTTTTTGTTATCTTTTTTATATTATTAACAGATTTGATTTTCTGTTTTATTGCTTTCGTGGCAAGTCCCATAAATATTTTTTATAAACTCATTTTGAAATCTTTCAAAGATGCTTCAAGTGAAGTTTTTATTTCATCATTCCAATCTTTTTCAATTTTTGAAAGTAAATCTTTTCTAGAAATTGAAAAGAACTTATGTAAATCTTTTTCAACTTTTCTAACATCTTCTACTTTTGTGTCGTCAAAAAATCCTGCGTTCATCGCGAAAATAGAAACAACTTGCAAAGAAACTGGCATTGGAGAAAATTGATCTTGTTTTAGAAGTTCTGTAACTCTTTTTCCTCTTTCGATAACCTTCTTTGTTTCAGGATCAAGATCTGAGTCGAATTGTGAGAAAGATTCAAGCTCTCTGTATTGCGCCATCGCAAGTTTTAAAGTTCCGGCATTTTTCTTCATTGATTTTATTTGCGCAGAACCACCAACACGCGATACAGAAAGTCCGGCGTTTATCGCAGGTCGAATTCCTTTGTAAAACAAATCCGTTTCAAGGAAAATCTGTCCGTCTGTAATAGAAATAACGTTTGTTGGAATATATCCAGACACGTCACCTGCTTGAGTTTCAATTATCGGAAGCGCGGTAATAGATCCACCTCCGTGATTTTGGTTTTTTCGACAAGCTCTTTCTAGAAGTCTTGAGTGTAGATAAAAAACGTCTCCAGGATAAGCTTCTCGACCAGGTGGACGTCGAAGTAAAAGAGAGATTTCTCGATAAGCCACAGCGTGTTTTGAAAGATCATCGTAAACGATCAAAACATCTTCACCTTTATCCATAAAATATTCAGCAATAGCAACTCCAGAATATGGAGCCAGGTAAAGCATTGCTGGGTTGTCTGACGCACTGGCAGCAACAACTGTTGTGTATTCCATTGCCCCAGCTTCTTCAAGTTTTGAAACAATTCTTGCGATTTTTGATTGTTTTTGACCAATAGCAACATAAACACATTTCATGTTTTGTCCTTTTTGGTTGATTATTGTATCAATTGCGATTGCGGTTTTTCCTGTTTGTCTGTCACCGATAATAAGCTCTCGTTGTCCGCGACCAACTGGAATCATGGCGTCGATTGATTTAATTCCCGTTTGAACTGGTTGGTTCACAGGTTCTCGTGTCATCACACCTGGTGCGATTTTTTCTACCAAAACTTCTTTTGATTTTGTGATTTCACCTTTTCCGTCGATTGGTCTTGCCAAAGAATCTACAACTCGGCCAACAATATCGTCGCCGACAGGAATAGAAAGAATTTTATTTGTTCTAACAACATTGTCGCCTTCTTTGATAGAACTAAATTCTCCAAGAATAATAACTCCGATAAAATCTTCTTCAAGGTTAAGAGCCAGCCCAAGTGCACCGTTTGAAAAAGAAACGATTTCAGAAGCTTTCACATTTGGAAGCCCTGACACTTTTGCGATACCATCGAACACGCTCACAACCTCACCAGTTTCACTTTCCAAAACTTCTGGTTTAAAATCCGCTATTTTATTTTTTAAACTTTTTATGAATTCTTCTGTTTTAGTCATAAGCTATATTGTTAATGATTCTCTTAAAAATTGAATGTTTCTTTTCACGCTCGCGTCCATTATTTTATTATTCCCTTTGACGACAAATCCTCCGATCAAATCTTCATCAACAGAAACCTTAAACGTATTTCCCTTTTCTTTTGATGCAAAAGATTTAATTTTTTCGACAAGCTCTTTTTCAAATTCGTGAGAAGTTGTTATGTGAATTGTCTTTTTGTTTAAATCTTTAACGTTTTCAAGTTCGAGTTTTCTTAAAATGTTTGGCAAAAGATGCAGTAAATGATTTTTCTCCAAATATTCCAAAAGTTTATCTACAAAACCATCTACGTCTTTCGAAGATGCAACATGATTTTTAATTGTTTCTACGATAATTTGTGAAGAAACCATAAATTTATTTTAATAAACTCTCAGCAAAAGATTCTGCCTTCTTTTTATCCATTTGATCTTTTGAAACTTTTTCTACGCCATCCAAAACCAAATTTACAAAATCTTTTTGAATTTTCTTTTCTGTGTTTTCTTTAATTTTCTCCAAATCCTTCAAAGCGCCTTCTTTGATTTTATCTGCTTCTAAAGAGCCTTCTTTTTTTGATTCAGAAATTATAAGTTTTGCTTTTTTATCAGCATCTTCAGTGATTTTTTTAGATTCTTTTTGAGCATCTTTTAAAATCTCTTCTTTTTCTGTGTTTGCATTTATAAGCATTGACTCTGCTCTTTTTGCATCTTCAAGTCCTTTGTTTATAGTGTCTTGTCTTTCTTTGATAGTTTTCTTAATTGGTTTAAAAAGAAATTTTTTTATAAGGAAAAATACAATCAAAAAGTTAACCAGGTTTGCTAGTGCAACCTGCCAATCAAAACCAACTTTTCCTAAGATTTCCATATAAAATATTTACTAAAAATTAAAGCAAGAAGAATGCAACAAGTGCGTAAATCGCAGTTGATTCTGCAAGCGCAACACCAATAATCATTTTTGAGAAGATTGATCCTGTTTGATCTGGATTTCTTCCAATAGCTTCCAAACCTTTACCGATCAAATATCCTTCACCTAACGCTGAACCAAACATTGAAAGTGTTGCAATACCTTTTGCTAAAACTCTTGCTGATTCAAAATCCATATTTCCATCCATATATTTTTTTATCGCCGTAGCGAACTAATTATAATTAATAAACTTATTTATCTTCATCCGGTTTTATCGAAAGCATGTAGTAAGCGGTCACAAGTGATCCGAAAACTAAAGCTTGAATCAAACCAGATAAAATATTCATCGACAACCACAGCGCTGGGACCAGATATGCAAATCCACCCATAATTATGATCATCAACACTTCCCCCGCGTACATGTTTCCAAATAAACGAAGAGAAAGAGAGAATATTTTAGCAAATTCACCAACAATATCCAGAAGTCCGATGGCGAAATCGATAACCGACATAATACCATCTTTTAAACCACTTTTAAAGCCCTTGTAGACATCTTTAAATTTCACGAATTTGTTTATGTGGTCGATAATTCCCCATTCGTACATACTCACAAATTGCAAAACCAAAACAGAACCAAAGGCCAAAACAAAAGTTGTGTTGAAGTCGGCTGTTGGTGTTCTAAACAAAGAAACTCCATTAAAAGTTATTGTAGTGAGCCCGGGAATTAGACCAATAAGATTTGAGATTCCAACAAAAATGAAAATTGTCGCGATTATCGGGAAAATTTTGTTTGTTCGCTCTCTGCTGTCTGTTATTTGATCAAGAAATCCTGCAATGCCCTCGTATAGCATTTCGACGACAGATTGAGCACCGCCGGGTTTTACTTTAAATTTTCTTACAACAAAATAACAAAACAGCGCTAGGCACAAAATTATAAAAATTAAAAAGGTTGTAGAATTCGCTATTCTAAAATCACCAATTGTAAAAACTGTTTCTGGTCCTATTGGTGAAATTTCTCTAGATATTCCGAGCATATTATTCTTTTACTTCTTCTAAACTTTTTCTCAAATTTTTAATCTTATCTTCAACGTCTTTTACTTTCGCTGAAATCTTTTTGTATTGAAAATAAATTATCACCCAAGAAATTATGAAAGCGATTGCGAGGAAAATTAAAGTAAAAGTAAAGTTTGTGTCTTTTGCGGAGTCGAGTTTTTTACCGAAAAATGCAGCAACAAAAGCTGGAATACCAATTATAAAAGCTATTTTAAGAGCAAGCCAGAAAAATCCAGTAGTTATCTTATCTCTTCTTTGTATTAAAGTTTTTAGCTCTTCTTGTTTGTCCATAAAACGTAAAAAGACCCCGTCGAGTCGCTAATATACTAACACAAAAGACTTTATTAACAAAACAATTTATGGATATTTAAGTTGATAATTTGGCCGTTTTTTCCTTGACTTTTCTATATAAATATGTTAGTATTCGACCCAAGGTAATTGTACCTTCACAACACAGAACAACTCAAACACAACCGACCCATGGCGCAAGACAAAGATAAAGATATAGCTCAGGCTATCGCTGAATTTGCGAGCAAGAAAAAAGCCCCCGGCTATCATCACTTGAAGATCAAGGGTGAAGACGGCAGGGTCTATCAGCACATTTCCAGCGTTTCCTGCTGCGGAAAATGCGGTGGAGAAAGTGAAGGCGGACAGTGTGACAAATGCCTCACGATGGTGAAAGAGATCGGTACGCTGATCAAGGACACTCATGAGAGTGGTTTCAATCTCGGGAAAGGCGCCATCACAGATGGTATGAAGGCCTTAAAGGAGTACTGCCCCTGTGAAGATGAAGATGAGAGGCCCGGATTCTTGCGTCGCTATTGGTTCCATATACTGATAGCAATCGCGGTAGTTTTGGCCTCTTGGTCAATTTTCGGCGGAGACTCAAATAGACAGTCCAACAACTACGAACCAGCACCTCTACCAACCTATACGACAGACAACAATCAGGGCGACAACAGCTCCCCTGATCAAGGTCTGCCACAACCCGAACCCGAAGCCTCGTCCGACGAAACCGCAGAGGAAATTTGGGGTGAAAAGAAGACGAATGGCAAGGTGAGCGATGAGAAGCTTGAGGAGGCTTTTTGGGCAACTCGAGATTACCATAACAACCTACGCCTCCTTGAGGTGGAGAAAATTGGTAATATCGATCGAGACTACTTTCTTGCGGCAATTATTGCTCAAGAAGATGGTCTTACCAAAGAGCAAAGGGGTAAAAAGGTTGCACGGATAACAGCGACGACCTCTCAATCCTTCTTCGTTAACACCGAAGACTACAGCTCCAACTTGTCCAGACTTACGAAGTATGCGGAACATTGTGCAAAAGGTGAAGGCTTAGACCCTAAGAATGTCGATGCCGAATGGTACGCAAACTCATACGTGACGAAGGACAATATTTCTCCATCAATGGAGGAGACGGAGTTCTCTAAGCGTGTAAAGGAGGACGCCACAAGACTGGCGAACATACTCAAGAAGAAGGGTTACCCTCCAAGCTACTTCCGCAAATGAAAAGGAGGGTCTACAGACGTAGGCGAAGGAGGAATAGGAAAAAGCTCTTAGAGCTAGACGAAATCCTCCAAATCGCTGCAATCTTGGTGCTGATCCCCTTCTTTGCCTTCCTCCTCTCTTCAGGCTCCAGAAATGATGAACGAGTCAGCCACTTGAGGTCTGAAAAGATTAAGAGTGCTGAAGGGTATATAAACCCTGTTCCTAGTTCTGATTTCGGAACCCTCCATTGGGACGGAAAGACTCATGCCATAGACATGTTTGCGAAAACTGGAACTCCGGTGATTGCATCATCAAGTGGTGTTGTAAAAAAGTCTGGATGGGGTGGGTTTAGGTCCGGGATAAGGGTGAACATTCTAGACGTGCACGGAGTTCGTGTATTCTATGGACACCTTAACGCAGTGAATGTAGAGCGAGGACAGGTAGTTCGACAGGGCCAGGTAATTGGCTGGGTTGGATACACGGGTAGTGCTAAGAAGAATGCACCGCACCTTCACTTTGAGTTCTTAAACGCTTCCACTAAACCAGGTCTTCCAAGGCCCTGGCTCGAGTGGAAGAAACAACGAAAGACATAGGGCCGGGATTCGCATAGGATCCTGGCTTTTTGTATTTAATTTTTATAAAAAATAAAAAACCCAAATGGGCTTATTATAAAATATAAGCATTTTAATTATTTACGCAAAAATCCCCTTTCGGGGATTTTTTGTGCGCGCGCCAGGGGTCGAACCTGGGACCTTTCGAGTATCAGTCGAATGCTCTACCAGCTGAGCTACGCGCGCATTTGGACAACGAATACTATATCAAATTTTATTTATAATTTCAATACAAACTTTGAAAGGCGACCCGTAGGGTCGCCTTTCCTGGGGTGCTGAAGAGAGTAGTACATCTCCTTTTTGTTAGTTTACACTAACCGGAGGCCTCGAGATTTTGACCGCCTCCACATTGTCTGGTTAGACAGAAGGTGCACTCTTAGGAAAAATTCTAGCATTATTCCCTACCTTCTGCAAAACTATCTATCACATCTTCAATATTACCAAGCATTATTCCTGGCAAATTACTCCAAGATTCTTTGATTCGGTGATCAGTAAGTCTGTCTTGTGGAAAGTTATATGTTCTGATTTTCTCTGATCTGTCGGCTGTACCAATTTGTGAAGCTCTATCTGCCGAATATTTTTTAGCTTCTTCGTCATCTTTTGCTTGTTGCAATCTTGATCGCAAAAGTTCAAGAGCCTTCTCTTTGTTTTTAAGCTGACTTCTTTCAGATGTACATCGTACATCAAAACCTGTTGGTTTATGAATTACACGAACAGCGGTTTCAACTTTGTTAACATTTTGCCCTCCTGCTCCACCAGAACGAGAAGTCTCAAATTCCAAATCCGCATCGTTTAGAACTATTGTTGTTTTTTTATAGAGTGGAAGAACTGCGACAGAGGCTGTCGAAGTGTGAATTCTTCCCTGTTTTTCTGTCGCTGGAATTCTTTGCACACGATGAACACCAGTTTCAAAACGAAGCTTTTTATAAACATCTTTACCTTTTATTTCAAAAGAAGCTTCTTTGTATCCACCCAAATCATTCATTGATTCATATTCTGTTTTCCATTGCCAACCCTGTTTTTCGGCAAATCTTTGATACATTTCCGCGAGTTGATATGCAAAAAGCGAAGCTTCGTCACCACCCGCACCAGCTCTTACTTCGAGCATTATTTCATTTGGAAATTTTTCTTCTTCCCTTTCTGATTTAACAATGGCTTCAAGTTGCGCTTTTAATCCTTCGATCTGCACATCTGTGTTTTTAATTTCTTCTTCAATCATTTCTTTCATTGAAGGATCTTCTTGGAGCATTTTTTGTGTAGATTCTTTAACAGCCAAAAGACGCTCGTATTCGGATGCGAGAAAGCTTGTTTTGTGATTTGCTTTTAGTTCTTCAAAATTAAGTTCCATATTTATATGATAGCAAAAAGAAGGCCGGAAGGCCCTCTCTTTGATGTAAGTAATTTACGCTTTTTTTGATTTAGCAACCTTCAAAGCTCTTTGCTTGAATTTATCTACTCGTCCTGCTGTGTCTAGAACTGTTTCTTTTCCTGTATAAAAAGGGTGTGAAGCGCTTGAAATTTCAACTTTTACAAGGTCGTATTCCTTTCCTTCAAACTTACCTTTTTCAGAAGTTTTTACAGTTGAACCAATCAAAAACATCTCTCCTGACGTAACGTCTTGAAAGATTACTTGTCTATAACTTTCTGGGTGAATTTCTTTTTTCATAACAAAAAGGATATTAACACAAGTAGTTTTATAAATCAAGAGTTTTTATCCTACTTTTTCATTACCAAAAAGTAGGCAAAAGGCTAGACCCACACTTCACACC
>CAZOPP010000008.1:7328-15303 GCA_964581875.1 uncultured Candidatus Saccharibacteria bacterium | reverse complement strand
TTCTTTTGTTATATATTCTCTTGTCATATTGGCGTAATTCTAAAGGTTTACGGCCTTTTAGTCAATGTTAACAATTATTCGAAATATTCAGGAGCTTCTCTGTGTATAAAATCAAGAACTTGCCTCATAACAAAAGAAGAACTGAGGTCGTTTTTAGAAGGTCCTTTTTCCATCATCACAACAAAAGCATATTGCGGATTTTCATATGGGAAAAAGCCAAGCGACCAAGAATTAACAAATTTATTACCGGCACCGGTCTGAGCCGTACCTGTTTTTGCTGCAACATTGATATAAGGAACATTTAGAAGTTGTCCAGTACCGGCTTTTACCACGTCTCTCATTCCCTCTTTTACAATTTTATAATTTTCTGAAGAAATATCTTTCGAAATTTTCTTTGGCTCACTGATACTTTCAAGAGAAAAACTTGGAGTAACAAAAACCCCCTCGTTTGCAATTGCAGATATTGATCTAATCATCTGGACCGGAGTAACCTGAAAACCGTATTGACCAATCGATGTGTTGTAAGTATCACCGAGTCGCCACGCGTCACCCTTGAAAACTCTTTTTTTCCAATCTGGGTTTGGAATAACTCCATCAACCTCGCCTTGCATATCAACTCCTGTTTTTTCACCCACACCAAACACGTTCATGTATTCATCTATCTTTGAAATCCCCATGCCTGTCTGACCTTTATATCCACCACCAATGGCGTAGAAAAACGTGTTAACAGAATCACCAATAGCTCTCACAACATTTACATAACCGTGACCTTCTTCTCGCCAATCTCTAAATATTGTCGAAAGCTCTGGGTTGTATGGATTTGGAATTTCTATCGATCCTGTACTCAAAATTCTCGTATCTTTTGTGATTATGTTTTCATTTAGCGCACCAATAGCAACAAAAGGCTTCACGATTGAACCAGGAGAATACAGACCAGAAATAGATCTATTTAAAAATGGTTTTCGAGGGTTTGTCAGATAACTTTGTATAAGATCATTTGGTCCACCATCTGACATGACTTGCGAACTATACTCAGGATAACTAGTAGAAACAATGATTTCTCCAGTACTAATATTCATCATCATTCCAGCACCACCTTCGTATCCAATTCTATCTGAAAGATCAACAATAGAATCGTACATGACTTTTTGTAAACGTGAGTCAATAGAAATATTCAAATTTTGACCATGGACAGGATCGTTTACAATATTTTCTGATTCAATTTGCCCCAATGCATTTTTTTCAACAAATTTACTTCCGTTTTCCCCGTTTAAATAATCGTCGTAATATTTCTCAAGTCCATCTTTTCCAATAAATTTTTCTTGCCACCAAAAACCGAATTTATCTTTTTTAGGAGTATCGACGTATCCAAGTAAAATCCCAAAACCACCATCTTCAATATATGCACGTTTTCCAAAAGCCCCCTCTTCTTCTTTTTCTTCATTCCAAGCCAACTCAACACCATTTCTGTCATAAATAATTCCACGATCAGCAAAAATTATTTGTCCATTCAAAGAATTTCTTTCACTGATTTTATAATACGCTTCGCCTTTTTTAATTTGCAAAATATGAAGCTTAAATGAAAAAATTGTTATTATCAAAAAAAAGAAAGAAGAAAGAGCAACTAGAGATTTTTTTGAAATTGGTCTTTCTATTCGACCCTCGAATTGTTGTGTGTCAAAATCTGGCATGTTTTGACTATCCATGAATATTTCATCGAGAGCAATGTCATTTATATTCTTTTTTCTTTTAAAGATTCTCATATTATTTATTGAAAGTTATGAATCTTTTTGCCAAATTTGCAATTATAAAAACCACGACCGAACCAAGAAAAACAAAACCAACCCCAGCAAATGCTTCGTTTGATTCAAAACCGTATAAAACGTCAAACATAAACATGGCCAAAATTCCAAGATAAAAATTTTCAAAATAGAAAACAGAAATAACAAACAAAGCTGCCGTCACCCAAAACGGCAAAAAAATAGAAGATGTTATTAGAATAATAAAAGCCAGAATTTTCTTAGACATATTTAAATTATAAGCGTTTTAAAGAAATCATCAAAATATTGACTTTGTGGTTCGGGGTTGTATTATTTGAAAGAAACAAGTACTTAAACAACAAGATCATGGGACGAATGAGACCCTTAACCATAGAGAAAACCTTTACCGACCGTAGAATTGATAGATATATAAGTGATATTAGAAAATATAAACTTGTAACAGTAGAAGAAGAAATTCTCCTGGCCCAGAAGATTAGGAGTGGTGATGAATCTGCACTAAAGACCCTTGTGGAAGCAAACCTACTGTTTGTTATCTCAGTTGCAAAGAAATACCAGGGCCTTGGAATAGATTTGCCAGATCTTATAAACGCTGGAAACCTTGGATTAGTTAAGGCGGCTAGTCGTTTTGATGAAACAAGAGGCTTCAAGTTTATCAGCTATGCAGTCTGGTGGATAAGGCAAAGTATTCTGGATTCTATGTTCAATGAATCTAGAATTGTAAGAATCCCGCAAAACAGACTTAATCTAATAAATAAAACCATTAAAGCGATATCAGAACTCGAGCAAGAAAACGAACGCGAACCAACAGATGAAGAGATCGCAGAAGTTCTTGATCTCGAGAAAGAGAAAGTAAAAGGCCTACTTTATGACGACGTGGGTCGCAAGCACTTGAGTACGGACTTTCCGGCAACAATAGATGGGCGTGAGACGGGCACAACTTTTGGTGACACAATTGAAAGCACCGACCCGAGTCATGACCCTCTATATGTTGTAACTGACTCAGAAAAGAAAGCAAATGTCTTGAAAATGCTCCAAGATGTTTGCACTGAAGACGAGCAAGTGGTTGTGAAATTATCATTTGGCATAGACACCGACGATGACCAACCGCTTTCGTGCCCTGAAATAGCCAAAAGGCTTGGAATTAAGACCAGCAGAGCAAGACTACTCAAAGAGCTGGCCTTCCGGAAACTTCGTTCCCCAAGAAAACAACGAAAGTGGGGGCTCATAGTTTCGCAATGAACCATACGACAAAAGGTCGGCGCTTCGCGCCGACCTTTCTTTTTTGTCACTCAAATAAATTAATCCTCTTCGTGTTTTTTTCTAAATATTCTTCTTAATATTCTCCACAAAATTCGAAGAGCCATATAAAGTAAAATGACTGCGGTTATGTAGAAAATTATTGATACAGAGAAAATATATTTTAAAACAACCAAAGAATAGAAATGAACAAAAGTTATAATTTTAACAAATGTTTTTTCATCTTTATTCTCTTTTCTCTTTTTTTCAACTAAAGATTTTGATTTTTCGATTTTTTCCAAGGTTTTTTCTCTAAATTCTTCACTTTTTTTGAAGTTTAATTTAAACCACGAATCTGCCTTTTCGGTAAAACTTCCCTCACCCTCAAAAACACTTGAAAATTTTCCGATTAGAGCCTTTTTGACAACATTTCCTGGAACTTCTTTTGTTACAGAAAAAGTCACAGTTTCTGTTTTGTCTCTATTTAAAATAATTTGCTTTCCATCAACAGAAGAATAGGAAATCTGCGCATAAATCTCATGAGAACCAGAAGATGCCTTCCAATCAGCCGAAACTGTTTTTGTTTCGTTTGGACTTAGAGAAATTTCTTTGGTTGAAAGAACCGTTGTTGTATCGATAAAATCAACCTTCAAAGTAAGACGAGAATCTTCTCCGTTAAAAACAGCAGTATGTATTTTTATTGTTTCTCCTAAAGATATTGATTCGTCCGAAAACCAAACACTCCCATCAACAAAACCCGTCCGAGAAGAAATTTCTTGGGCAAACAAAAATACAGGAAAAAACAAAGCTAAGAGTATTCCAAAACTAAACTTCATATAAATTACTTCAATGGATCTTCGTTTGAGATATAGTTATCCACGTCCATTGTAAAATTCTTTTTCACGCCATTTACATCAACTGTATATTCACCAGCTGAAATTCCAACAACATTTTCAAGAGCTATTGTTTCTTCAAACGGAACGAGCGCTTGTGTACACATTACGTCTGTATCTTTTAATTTTCTTGTTTCAAGAGTTATATTAAAAGTTTTTGCAACAAGGGCTTGTTTAGCATCTCCAAGCTCAGTACATCCATCTGGTAGATTACCTTTAACCATAACGTCAACTTGAACTGGAAAAGATTCTTTCAAAACGATGTCCACACTATCTACTTGTGCCATACCAATTTCATATTGATTTTCTTCTCCTTTATTTTTATTTTTTCGCAAAAGCACAAAACCAATCAAAATGATTGCGAGGGCTAAGATTATAAAAAAGAATTTTTTTACTTGTGATGTATTGTTGTCCATAATTTTATTAGTTTAAGGATAATAAAATCATTATATCATTTTTAAAAATATAGTATAATCGAAAATGTGCAAGAAACAGATTTGATAATGTCCATTGGAGGACTAACATATGGCGGGATTTTCATACTCGCCCTACTCTCAAATATAATAATACCGGTTCCAGAAGAAATTGTTCTGCTGGCAATGGGATATTTTACTGGAATTGGCTCTTTTTTATACCCAACAGTTTTGGGAATTTTTATTCTTGGAATGCTAGTAAGTGACTATATTTTATTTAGCTTGGCAAAACGTGGAAGTCGATTGACAAAAAATCTGACAGAAAGGCTTGAGAAAAAAGGAATTTTAAAAAATAAAAAATATTTAGAAAGAAACATAAACAAAATAATTTTCTTTTCACGTTTTTTGGTTTATCTTCGTTTTATGGGACCGGTTATCGCTGGATATGTTGGAATAAGTAGAAAAAAGTTTTTAATGTATGATTTTTTGGCTCTTGTGATCTACGTGAATATTTTTCTTGGACTTGGAAATTATTTTCACAAACAAATTCAAATAATAAGCGACGGCGTTGCAAGATTTAAAAACTTTTTACTACTTGGTATTGCAATTATTTTTGCTTTTTTTCTACTTCGATATATTCAAAGAAATTTTATGAAGTGGCTTACAAAAATCGGAGAATTTATCCCAACAATAATTCCTGGACTTGAACAAAAAGAAGAAAACCTGGAGGATAAATAAAGAAAATAAAGAAAAAGAAGCGCTCCAGAGGAGCGCTTCTTTTTCTTTAAAGCAATCCGTTTATTCCCTCGTAATTCAAGAAACCAAAAATTTTATACGCCCAAGAAATTATCAAATAAAAACTATCGAAATATAGAAGAAGAGAAATAAAGATCAGAATCAATCCTGAAAAAACAGTTAGCCATTTTGAAGATTTTAAGGTCGGACTCTTCCCTCTTTTTACAAAATACGCCACGATAAGAAACGGCACTATAAACCCGAGTGAGAAAAACAAAAATAACCATAAAGCTTGAAAAACGCTATATGAAAATGTTGCGTAAAAGAAAATTCCGGCGAGTACAGGCCCAACACATGGACTCCAACCAAGAGCAATTGAAATCCCAAAGAAAAACGGCGAAGCGTGTGAATGAAATATTTTTCGAAGACTTTCACCAAAAATCTGCCCTTTGAAAAATGGAAGTCTGAAAAACCCAAGCATTGAAAGACCAAGGATAAAAACCATCACTGCGCCAACTTTTTGAATCACAAACTTATAAGGCAAAAGTGCTTTCCCTAAAATTCCAGCAAAAAGTCCAAAGACCATAAAGGTCAGAAGAAATCCTAGACAAAAAAGAAGCGCTTTGTTAAAAACTTTTTCTCGCTCGCCGTGCGAAATGAACGAAATAAACCCCGGCACAAGCGGAAGCGTACACGGCGCCAGAAACATAACAAGCCCCGCAATAAATGATGTAATAATAGTTACATGTTGCATAAAGACTATTTACCAATCTTTTCTTCCCTCGTTATTTTTCCATCTTCAAGATAGATAATTCTGTCGCAATAAAGTGTATATTCTTTTTCGTGAGTTACCATCACGATTGTCTGGCCTTTTTTGTTAAGGTCGCGAAGAACTTCGATAATGTGATTTCCCGATGCAGAATCAAGGTTGGCTGTCGGTTCATCGGCGAAAAGAATTTTTGGATCTTCAGCGATTGCACGAGCGATAGATACGCGTTGTTGTTCACCGCCAGAGAGTTGTGAAGGTCTGTTATTTTCTCGATGAGAAAGCCCAACCTCTGTTAGAGCTTTGATTGCTGTCTTTTTGGCTTCATCCTGTGATTGCCCTTTCATCAGAAGTGGCACAAGAACATTTTCAGAAGCTGTTAGCTCCGGCACAAGCGCATAATCTTGGAAAACATAGCCAAGTCTGTCTAGACGAAATCTTGTTCTCTCTTTATTTGAAAGTTCTAAAACTTCTTCGCCATCGACAACAATACTTCCAGATGTCGGTTCGTCTAGCAAACTCATTTGATACATTAGAGTTGATTTTCCAGCACCAGACTTTCCCATTATCGCTACGAATTCACCTGATTTTACTTCCAGGTCAATTCCCTTCAAGACATGTGTCTCGAGTTTTCCGTTTGTGTATGTTTTTGTAAGATTTTTTATTGTAATCATGTTTGTAAAGTTTGGCGTATAAATTATCTTCCCAAAATTGAATCAAGAGTATTTTTCTTAATAATCATCGACGCTGGAATAAAGCCGGCAAAGAAAGTAACGATGATAAGAAGTAAGAATTTTCTCATCGTACTGTCAAAAGGCGCAACCAAAATTCCGTCAGAAAATGGGAAGTCTATCGGATGAGCATCAAAACCAGGAACCATTACTCCGTACAAAAAAATAGTTCCTAAAAGTGCGCCAGCAACAGCATAGAAAAGTGATTGAAATATATAGGCAAACTGAATCGATCTAGCCTCGATACCAACGGCTTTCAAAATTCCGATATATTTTCTTCGGGTTATAGCGTTTATAAAAATAATAATGAAAATTGTAATCGAGGCCACGACAATACCGATACTTCCAATAATATTTCCAAGAAGACCGAAAGCGAGCTTAATATCATTTAGAAATTGCGGAATAGCCTCTTCAGAAGTTTGAACTTTTGCTTCTTTGTCAAAACCATTTCTAATTAAAATACTTTTCAATGTATTTTCTGAAATTCCATCGTTTGCAATAATCGCAACCTCGTTAACATTCAAACTTGTTCTATCAAAAAATCTGACAAATTCTTTTTCTGTCATAAAAATTCGAAAAGATGTTTGGTCAACTTTACTGTCGACTATTCCTTTGACTGTATATTCTTTTGTTTTTCCGTTTGAAGAGATTCTAATTCTTGTTCCTGGGAAAATATCGTCTAGAGTGTCAAAACCTTCACCAAAAGCAGAAACATAGCGCTGGATCATATTTGCGCCCATCAAAACATATTCGTCGTCGCCTGGTTCTAAATATTCACCTTCTGCAACATATTTTGAAATATTTGTAACTTCGTTTTCTCTTAGAACATCGATACCAGTCACTTGCCCGCCAATACTATCTCTTAGCGCATCTGGGTCACGACGAGTTCGATAATTTGCCTCAATACTGGCTGACTGAATAAACCGAGCTGTGTAAGTTTTTACTTCTTTAGTATTATCTAAAATTGAAATAATACTTCCACTTCCGTCGATATAAGATTCGCCTTTTGGAGTTGTGAGAAGAACGTTTCCGCTGTATTGTTCTCTATTTGCTTTTACAGAACCTTCGATAAGACCAACCAAAATACCAGACACACCCACAAGATTCAAAAATGTGAGCATCATAATAAAAATTATGAGAGCGGTCGTCCACTTACTAGATTTTTTGATTTGTCGTATTCCAAGAAAGAAACCAACTCTAAGTGCTGTTAACATAATTATTAAAATTTACCAATAAGAATGTCTGATTCAGAAAGACCACTTGTTACCTCGATAAGTCCGTCGCTACCAACAAAACCTGTTGTTATGTAAGTTTTGACTTGTTCATCACCCATCAAAATATATACATAATCACCTGTTTCATCTTTTTCAATAAATTGTTTTTTAATTCTTAGAACATTTTCTTTCACACCTGTTGTAAT
>CAZOPP010000008.1:5249-7228 GCA_964581875.1 uncultured Candidatus Saccharibacteria bacterium | reverse complement strand
TATAACACGCTGACTTATTTCAGCCTGAATTCTAGAAACTTCAGCTTCTGCTTGTTTTATTTTTGCATTTGCAATTTGAGTTGCAACACTTCCAGATTCTCTTGCATCTCGACTCGCAACTGCGCTTTTATATTTATTCAAAGCCAAAAGATATGTTGAACTTCTTGTGTTTGGAATCGGGATAACCCAATCAGTTCCTGTGTAGTTTGAAGTGTTGTCGAATTCAAGAAAAAGTCCAAGTTTTCCTAAAGTAGAAAGAGAATATTCGTTTACCGTACTTGATCCATTTTCAAGACCAGTATATCTGTATGAAGAACCCGATGTTGCCACAGATCCATAAACCTCTAGAAAATATTCGCCTTCATTTCCTCCTGTATAAGACCCTACAACAACTGGAGATTCTACGTTATAGTCGTCGCCACTGTATCGAGGATAGGCTTGAAGATCATTGTTTAAAAGATCGTCATAAGCGTTTTCAACAGCCAGATCAAGTTCAGCTGTGTCTACTTTTGATTGTGCTTTTTGTAGCTCAAGATTTGCCTCGGCTCTTTTTAAATCTGCATAAAGAGAAGCATTGTCGAGACTCATCAAAGTTTGACCTTCAGAAACGCTTTGACCTTCAGACACATACACACCCTCCACTCGGCCAGAAGTAGTAAAACTAAGAGAAACATTTTGAGAAGATTCAACTTTTCCAGAAAGACGAATAGACGAAGCAATATCTCCGCGAGAAACACCACCTCTTATGAGAGTGCTGTCTTCTTTGTTATTTCCAGCAATAATTAAAAGTAAGATTATTAGGAAAACGACACCACCAATAAAATATTTTTTGTTTTTTCTTTGGTTTAGGTTCTCTCCAATTTTAAAACTCATAAGTTACTCTATTTTTAAATTAATTTAATAAGAATCTTCTACGCTCGCATCAACATTTAAACCTGTTTCTGCTCTGTCTCCACCCACACCACCAGTCATTTCTGGGGTTGGAGCAACTGCCTTTTTCTTTGTCATTCCAAAAGCAATATAAGCAACTATTGCGATACAAACAACCCAAAGTATTACTTTTAATGTGTTTTTCATAGTATAGATTTCATTTACATGAATAATAATTCTCAGTCAAATTATAGCAAATTTTCATTTTAAAATCCATATAAAAGCACCCCTTAATCCGAAGGAGTGCCGGGCTTATCACTAGAATTATTTTGTAGATTATTTTTTGAGTCGATCATAATAAAAGCAAAAAGAATGTATGGTGGTGACCAAAAAAGAACGAGGGCGACTATGATGGTGATGACCATTTGTCGGAAGTGTTTGTTTTTTTAATTTTTACACCCAAAAATATTTTTGTCAAAATGTTAATTTCTTTTATACTAAAATAAACGCACATTAAATTAAGCCACGATGAAAAAGCTTGCCACCCTTCTCTTCTTTTTGCTTGTTCAAATTGCGAATTTCGCTTTTGGACAAACAACGCTCATATCTGATGTTCAGAACAATAACTTGAAACCACGAAAAACAAGATATTACAGAATACCCGGACAAGGTATTCTAATTCAATTGAGATATAAGAGCGGAGAGAATTTTTTCTTTATGGTAAATGACAGAGAAAGCAGAGAGGGTGATTTTATAAACGAAGACTATCCGATAAATCAAAGAAGACTGAAAATGACTTCGGCTGGACCAATGTTTTTTGTTCTTCGAAGATCGAAGCACGCGCCCGAAAAGTATCAATACAGCTTTGATACAAAATCTTGGTCTTACGACAAGATACCCTCTTCATCGTGGAGAGTTGGAGATAGAGAGGGCCCGTAGGGCCCTCTTTCCTTTTTAATTAAAAAATACTTTTACTTTAAAAGAATCGTCGAATTGTGGCTCACCAGAGGCGTTGTCTTTTTTGAAAATCAAATAACCGTAATCAGTTAGGTTGTTAGAAAAATTTATACTTCCAGAAAAAGGCACGTGATTTGTTGTCATCCACTCAC
>CAZOPP010000008.1:0-5149 GCA_964581875.1 uncultured Candidatus Saccharibacteria bacterium | reverse complement strand
TTAGAAAAATTTATACTTCCAGAAAAAGGCACGTGATTTGTTGTCATCCACTCACCTTCTGCGGTCATATAATGCTCTGCAAGAACTATACCATTTGCATCTGTAAGAGTTACAGGCGCACTCGCTTCAAAAAACCAATTCCCTGGAGCTCTTCCTTTTATATAAATTGGATTTTCTACTTTTTGATTTTCTTTTGGAGATTCAAGATAGATACTTACTCCTTTTTCGCTCATAAACAAAGCTTCACCAGTATCTTCAACTAAAATATCTTCTGGCATTTCAGAAGGTTTAACATTTTTCTTTACAAAACCAAGTAATAAAAGAGTTACGACAAGCGCACATAAAACAATAGTTATGTTTTTTACAAATTTAAGTGTTTCCATATATAAAGATTATAGCAAAGTCTAAAGCAAAAACACAAAACCCCGCAAATGCGGGATTTTATGTTGATGGGATAAATTATCGCTTCTTCTTCTTTGCAGCTTTTTTCTTTGCTGTCTTCTTCTTTGCAGCTTTTTTAGCTACCTTCTTCTTCGCAGCTTTTTTCTTTGCCATATTAGTTAGATCACTAAGTGATTAAAACTATTAATAATATCAACCTACGTTCTCCTTTAAACTTTTACAAAAGCCTGAAGGGAAAGTTTGTTTGAAGTGAACGTTACTAAAATTTTACTTCTTCTTTTTTAAAATGCATAGAGTAAAAATAAAAAAACTGTGTAAAACTTTTTTTCTAAAAAAATTTTTTAGAAAAAAGTTTTACAAAAATAAAAAATTGCAAAACAAGTTTTGCAATTTTTTATTTTATTTTTATTTTTTAAATAGTTTTGAAAGTAATATTTGTTGGAAGAGAAAACTTTGATTCATCTACATTCCATTTCACACATTTATAATCAAGTTCTTGATTTGTCGAAACACTTCCACTTGATTCCGAAGATGATTCTTCAGAAACAGGTACTTTGTAACCTTCAGATGTCATCGATGTCCAAGTGTAGATTGATTCACCATCGCTTATCATTGAAGTTTTTATATCTCCCATTCCAGCCGGAAGACCAGAAACACTAATCTTGCTTGTAAAATCTCCTCTTATTTTCTTTCCTGAAATATACACAATTCCATTTGAAGATCCGACTTCTGAAGAATGAGTCACTGTGCATTCATAATTTCCACCTCTTTGTGCAATTTTTGCTAAAGTTGTCTTTTCATTAAAATCTTCTTCCATATTTACATTTTCTGATTCTTGCATTTCTCCCACATCAGAAGACATATTTTCTGTGTTTTCGTTTTTCATTTCTTTGTCGCCCCCCTTGAATATAAAAAACGCAACACCACCTAAAACCAAAAGTCCTACTAAAATTTTTGTGAACATATTATTTGTAATTTATAAATAATAAAATATTATACACTAAATATTTTCTCCGTCTTGATATATCGAAATAAGTGCGTGAAGCAAGCTAATACAAAGCGGTCCAACCAAAACTCCAATAGGACCAAGAAGTGAGATTCCGCCCAAAACAGCAAACAAAACAAGAAGTGGTGGAATATTTAACTTTGTTCCAATAACTATTGGACGAAGTATTTCATCTGATAAGCCGACAACAACTCCAGACCAAATAGAAAGTCCAACAGCAGAAGCTGTGTCCCCTGTTGCGAACAAAAACAAAATAATCGGTATAGCGACAAGTCCAGTTCCGACCATTGGAACCAAGGACGCCACGGCCGCAACAACTCCGAACAAAACAGCGTTTGGAACTCCAAAAATCGCAAGACCAATACCAAGAAGCGCACCTTGAGCAAATCCAATAAACAAATACCCTACCATTATTCCGTTCACAGCTTGCTTTAATTTTTGAATAACCTTTTTGTCGTAAGAGTCAGGAAGTGGGCTTAAAAAAATAATCATCTTTTTCCAACGATGTCCGTCTTTTAGGAAATAGAACATTGAAAAAATTATAAGTAAGAAAGAAAAAAGCGTGTGAAGTGTTGAACTAAATATTTTTCCAACGTCGTCAGATAGCGTCGCCACAACATCTGCAACTCGCTTTTTCAAATCGACATCGATACCATCTGGAAGAAAGCCGGAGATTTTAAGCTCAAGGTCTTCTAGGAACTGATTTGAACCATATGTCGATGTTAGAGACTGATAAAGGTCGGCTGATTGTTGGAAAATGAGTTTCCCTATCAAAAAAAGAGGTCCACAAAGAACAATAATAAAAACAAAGGTTGTTAGAATTGATGCAAGCCAACCAGACTGCCAAGTCATTTTTGATTGAAGCCATTTATACAAAGGACTGAAGACAAGAGCCAAGGATGCAGACAAAACCAAGACACTAAAAAATGGTTTAAATAAAAACAGAGTTAGTCCAAGAGTAAGAATTAGAAGTGCAAAGAAAAAATATTTCGGAGAAATTTTTGTATTCATAATATAAGTATATACAACATACAAATTTAATCCTAAAAAATATCCACAAAAAAAGAGGGCCGGGCGACTGCGTCGCCCGGCCTCAAGTCAATTCATCACACGATCATGCAAGAACTTCCCTTGGAATCATGTGATGCGCATCCCTCAGCTGTTCACGGAAAGGTCTCAAGACCTTCATCCTTTCTTCGTTGAGAAGGATCAACCTTGCCCAGTATCCGTTGAAAACCAGAAGGCATAGCCCGCTCAACTCCCAGTGAGCCCCCGACAATTCGCCGAAGGAAAAGTGAGAATTGTTGCCAAAGTCATCATTCGGCTTGATGAGACCAAGATCAGAAAGGTAGTCTTGCAACTCCTGCGTCAGATCGGAAAGGCGGAACTGTTTGAACCTTATGGAAAAAAGTTCTTCCACCCTATCGTCACTAGGAAGTGTGACAGAGATGTGGAATGAATCCAGTCCCAAAAGGAAAACCCTATCGATCCCCATTTGCTCATTAGAACGAGCCTCAAGCACTTGTTGGTACATGTGTGTTTTTGATTGTGTTGTTACAGGTTCAGAAAGATATTACAATTTTATAAAAAAAAGTCAACAAAAAGCGCGCCTCACGGCGCGCTTTTTATTTATGTAATTTATTTAATAATTTTTAAACTAAGCTGCACATTCTTCTTTTGAGAAAAATGATAGTGTCGAAGACGCATCATATTTCACATCATCAATATCTTCAAATCTTGTTCCTGTTTCGTCCAATTCTCCGTAACCTCTCACAAAGTCATTACCCATTCTTTTGAAGATAACATCCATTTGTGAATCCATCCCTTCTGAAGTGAAAGAGTATCCTCCGAACAAAATTCCATCTTTGTAAAATCCATCATATGTTCCACTTGAACTATCTTTTTCAAAATTGTCGAACTCAAGTGTTCCAGAAAACGCTCCATTGTTTTCTATCTTTTGGATTTTTAGTGTGTAAACATCGTTGTCTGTTCTTGAAACATAACATCCGGCCAACATCGCCAAATTTTCAGGCTCTGTTGTATTTTCTAATTCTTTGTCTTTTTTAAACACTGTAAATCCTAAAATAAGAAGTGCCGCAACAACCAAAACTATTATTGAATTTTTCATAATGATTTCAAGTTAAATTAATAATAACTTCTCTTAGTTTATTATAACATATTTTCACGTATTTTTATTATTTTTTAGTTAAACTTAATACTATTGACAATATCTAATATATATGATAATATATTAGAAGAGTTGGGACTAAACAAAAACCCAACCACAGAAGGAAAATGAAGAAAAGCACCTTGAATCTCGCCACCTTGGTGGCACTGATGTCCCTGGTCATCCTCGTGATGACCGGATGCACCGATCCGAACCCGGCCCCGGCCGAGCGAATGGTGAACATCGATGTCCTACCTACCCTCCACGAGGATGGAAAGGACACTACGTTCACCCCCTGCTCCTCCAACGACTTCCGTTGGATGGATTGCGATGGCAATTTCCACCCAGCGAAGAAATTCGTTCCGAGTGGACTTGTATCGTTCACTTCCGAAGGGCCAAAGTTCAACCTCCGTGAGGAGATCGGACTGCACGAGGGTGAAGAGCTGTTCATCCGCGAAAAGCGGAAAGTAAGCACTTCGCCACAGTTGGCTCAGCATCCAGCACCTACCGCCCCCGTCAAGAAGACGGAGCCGGTGAGTACCGATGGTACATTCTTCCCTGATTGGTTATGGGAACTCATCTTGTTGTTCTTGGGAGCTTTGCTATGGCAACTCCTTCGCAACGCTGCACGTGGTGGCCAAACGCCACCAGCAACCGGTCACCATCCTGGCACCAGTGGTAGTCGTGGCGACACGACCATCCTTAACTCACATGTAGAACACCATAATGTAGAGCAAAAGCCTAACATGAAGGTGACATACAGAGGTGAGGGTGAATATGCAACGGAATTCCAAGTGATCGGTGAGTTCAGCCTCCCGCTCGAAGTGAAAGTGGCCAAGGGTAACGAGCCCGCAACCACGGTCACCTTCGGTCGGCCCGAAACCAGTAAGGACACCGAGAAAACCTCTTGATTGCCGAGCGCGATCAACGAGAAAGCCGCCCCCACCGGGCGGTTTTTTCTTTTAACCTTACTCAAATTCTATCTCTCTGAGATCTCTTTTAGTTTTTTCAAAGCATCTGGCCACATTCTTTCAAACTCTCCCGCCAACTCATCTGTAACATTCAAATCAATCACGAGTTCTGTCTTTCCATCTTTTTCATTGAACGTGTAATTTTCAAAAGAAGAATCCGCCCAAGCTTTTGCCATTTCACTTTCAGTATCTTCTATTCCATTTTGCACAAAACCAATATGCTTGAGTGAGATAAATTCATAAGGTTTGTTTTCTGAAACCATACTCACCATACCACCCTCTTCCCCGGTTCTTGGATCTGGCCCAAGAAAAAGTATTTTTGAACCCGCACTCCAATCACCCTTGTAATATGACCCAGGACTAAAAACAGAAGTCCACTCGCGATAAGTCGCATCTTCGAGCATTGTATCCCAAACCTTTTCCTTTGAAGCTTCTATATTGATTTTAAATTGAAGTTTTTTCATGGGTTTATTTTAGCATAATAAATTGAAGAGAAAATAAAGTCAGAAGTTGAAAGAATCAAACGATTCAATCAGTCGGTTTTGAACACTAAACAACAGATACAGATAAAAGACGTAGACATCAGAGACTACGCCAAGTTTA
>CAZOPP010000007.1:0-20160 GCA_964581875.1 uncultured Candidatus Saccharibacteria bacterium | reverse complement strand
ATTAATAAAGAAGTTTATTAATTAAAGCATCCTTTTGAGGCTGGGACGGGAATTGGCGTCAAGTTTCTAAGTAAATTATTTCGTAAACTCATAATTTACTAAGAACTTCCTACCCGGCCTCACGGTGCTCGTAAACTCGCACATCGCTCCGGCTTTCAATTCCCGCTAATTAATAAAGAAGTTTATTAATTAAAGCATCCTTTTGAGGCTGGGACGGGAATTGAACCCGTGCATGGCGGTTTTGCAGACCGCAGCGTTACCACTTCGCCACCCAGCCGATTATTTAATTTTACACAAACTTTTTAAACTTCCTACTCTAGCGTAGTTTTTATCCACCAAGGTTTTGTGTAAGACAAACTTTATCCTACGTGAAAATTTCGATGCCGGCCGAAATAAAACCTCGGGATATATTTTACCCCAAACCTTCTTCTAAAAGTAGGTCGTGAATTTTTTGTCTGTTTTTTTCACCTTTGTCAATTTCAATATCAACAAAAGGGATCACTCTAAGATTCATTTTTTTCTTTATTTCATTTTTTATCTCGCTTCTTTTTCTTTTACAAAAATCTAAAGCTGCTTTCTCTTTATTTTCAGGCAAAACAGAAATTAAAATTTTTGCATTCTTTAAATCAGGAGAAACATCGACAGATGTAACTGTGATTAAAGAAAGATTGTTTCCTTCTTTTTCAAGAAAGTTTGCGACAACCTCTTTTATCTCGTTATTAACTTTTTCTTTTCTAAAAGACATATTATTTGGATACAATTTCAAAAGATTCGATGATATCGCCAGGTAAAAGATCTCCTTTGGCTTCTATTATACAGCCAAATTCAAGCCCTTCTTTTACTTCAGAAACTTCACTTCTATTTTGTTGAAGCCCTTCAATTTTTGCTCGCATTACTTCTTCTTCGTTTCTCATTATTCTAACGTGAGCGCCTTTTTTGATAGCACCTTCAATAACTCTTCCGCCTATCAGTTGACTGTTTTTTGTTTTTGAGAAAAACTTTAGAACCTTTACTTTTCCTTTAATTTCATAAACATCTTTTTTAGGTTTTCTTTTTTCAAATTCGTTTTTTAACCAGTCTGTAAGTTCGTAGATAATACTAAATGTTTTTATTGTTGCACCGATTTGTTCGTTCGCATCCATTGCAGTTCTTTCTGTTTTTACATTAAATCCAACTATTATCACACCTTTGTCAGCGTTGGCAAAAGTTAAATCAGACTCGGTAATATCACCAACACCTTTTCGGATAATTTTAAAACAAGTGTCATCGCAAACAATATTTTTAATTTCTGCTTCAATTGCTTCGCCGGTTCCGGCAACATCTGTCTTTAGAATAACAGGAATCATATTTTCTCTAACATGATTTTCTCCAGAGTTATTTTCTCCGTGCAAGTCTTTCATTTCTTCGATAAAGTTTTCAGCCTCTTTCTTTGTTTCGAAAGAATAGAAAGTTTCTCCAATTCTCGGCACTTTTGTTAGTCCGAGAATTTTAAAAGAAGAAGAAAATCCAGTTACGCGGATTGGAGAAGAGAACATTGCTTCATCAACACTTTTTCCGTGAGAATCTTCGAAAATTTTTGTCGCAGAAATAGAATCGTTCACGACCACATACATTCCACGTTTTAAAACTCCATCTTTAATAACAAGAGATGCCGAAATTCCTCTTTTTTCGTCCATATCAGATTCGATAACCAAACCTGTTGCGTTTTTGTTTTTGTCTCCAACAAGTTCCTCAAGTTCGGCTGTCAATAAAATAGTTTCAAGAAGGTTGTCTATCCCGGTTCCGTTTTTTGCAGAAATTTCTACACATGAAATATTTCCGCCGTATCCTTCAATATAGATTCCAGCTTCCACAAGAGAATTTTTTGTTCTTTGAACGTCTGCGCCATTTTTGTCGATTTTGTTTATCGCAACAACAAAAGGAGTTTTGCTTTCGACAATACTTTGATACGCTTCGAGAGTTTGTTTGTTAACTCCGTCGTCTGCTGCGACGATAAGCACGGCGATATCTGCTGCTTGAGCGCCACGTGCTCGCATGTTCGAAAAAGCAGCGTGACCTGGTGTGTCTAGAAAAGTTATTTTTTTGATTTGTCCGTCAGGGTTTTTGTGACTAACTTCGTAAGCCGAGATATGTTGAGTGATCCCACCAGCTTCTCCAGCCACAATATTTGTCTTTCGGATATAGTCTAAAAGCGTTGATTTTCCATGATCAACGTGTCCCATAACCGCCACAACAGGAGGTCTCTCTACCAAATTTTTTGAAGAGTCTTTTGACATAATCTTCTTTATACAGTAAAAAATAAAAAAATGCTACTTATTTCTTCGCTCAGATATTTTGGTAGAGATTTTGAAAATTAACGAGCTTTTTCTAAAGCTTCAGATTCTTCTTTTGTTAATTCAAATTCTGATTTGTATTTTGAGATTGGTTTTGCGAAAATACTTGTTTTTTCTCTTCCGTAAAGAGTTGAGATTATAACTCCAGAGCCGTGTTCGTTTAGCATTGCTATTGCAAAGCTTTGGTTTCCGCCAGAATGTGCAAATGGATTGAATCTTACAATTCCAACACCTGTTAGACTTGTTTTTAATCTTTTGTTAATGTCTTTAATTAAAGAATCTGTCGTGATTTGCGCGCCGTTCATTCTTTTTATTTCATCAATAATTTGAATTAGCGTGTCTTCTAAGGTTTTTGCATTTTTGCCTTCGAGAAGTTTGTTTAGTCTGTTGTTCATCTTTACAAGCATTGCAATAAGTCCAATAACAAGGATAATAAGAAAGCCGATAAGATAAATGAGATTTTGTTCCATATTGGGAAATTATATAATAGAAAAAAGACTTTGCAAGATGTTTTCATTGTTTAAAAAAGAAAAAAATAATATTTACTTGGACTATACAGCTGCAACCCCTGTCCGAGAAGAGGTAATAAAAGAAATGCAAAAAGCTTTTCAGTTTTTTGCCAATCCTGGATCTTTGCATAAAGATGGTTTAGAAGCGAAGAAATTTTTGTCTTTGTGTCGGGAAAGAATAGCGCGCTCGCTTCGCTCGCGCGCCGACGAAATCATTTTCACAGCCACCGGAACAGAAAGTATAAACTTGGCGATAAGAGGAGTTGTAAATAATTTTCTTCAAAACAACAAAGATGTAAAACCACACATAATAACTTCAAAGATAGAGCACTCAGCTGTTTTGGAAACTTTTTCTGCATTGGAAAAAGAAGGTCTTGTTGAAGTGTCGTATATTTCTGTTGATGAAAAAGGTTCTGTGAATTTAAAAGAATTTAAAAATCTTTTAAAAGAAGAAACTATTTTGGTTTCTATAATTCACGCTCACAACGAAATCGGAACAATTCAAGATATAAAAGAAATTTCAAAAGCGATAAGACACTTTAAAAAGTTTGAAAAAGGCGACGCGAAATCTGTCTATCCACTCTTGCACACAGACGCATCACAGTCTTTTGCTTTTACAGAAATAGAAATGAACACTTTTCCTGTCGATCTTTTAACTTTTAATTCTTCAAAAATTTATGGACCGAAAGGTGTCGCGCTTTTGTTTGTGAGAAAAGGCACACCAATCTCGCCGATTGTTTTTGGTGGATCACAAGAGCGCGGACTTCGCGCTGGAACAGAAGACCTGGTTTCTATTTCTGGATTTACAAAAGCTATTGAGCTCATAGCGCTTGAAAGAAAAGATGAGTCTGCGAGATTAAAAAACTTGCAAGATTATTTTTTCAAAAAGTCTGGTGAAGTTTTCGGTGATAAATTGCGCATAAACGGAAGCAGGGAAGAGCGAACGCCAAATAATATAAATATAAGTTTTAAAAATTTTGAAAGCGAGCTTCTTGTTATCGAACTCGACGCGAAAGGTATTTCTGTTTCTTCAAAAAGCGCGTGCGATGAATCTGCTGGCGATGAAAGCTCTGTAATGATCGAGCTTTATCCCGGAGAAGACGCGAGAATTGGCGGACTTCGTATCTCACTTGGAAAATATACAAAAAAATCCGACATAGATTATCTTTTAAAATCTCTAGAACAAATTCTGGAGAAATACAAAAATTTCCCAAAGCAGACGGTTTAAAAATAATTATAAAAATATAAAAGCAAAAGAGCGCCTCTCTCATTGGGAAAGGCGCTCGTGCGTGTATTGTTTGCTACTACAGCAGGGTGGGTCTTACTCGCGCATGTTCCGGGTAGAGTCCGTAAAGGGCGAGTGTTCGAATGAGTATCTTCCTTTCTTCTCGACTAGTTGCCACTATCTTGTAGTAGACGTCGATGAATCCGGTAGGTTCCCAAACTTTAATTTTGTTTCCTCCTCCAAAACCCATCCAGCCTTGTTCTGTTTTTTCGACCTCCTCGATTCTTGTGTGTTCGCGTCGTTTGAAATGAGGATATCCGTTGAAGTCTACTTTTTCATCGGCATGTCTTTTGCTCAAGACCTCTATCAATTCGGGCGATGCATTGACGCGTACTTTAATTCCGCGCCACGTGAATTCCTCGAGTCCAAACGCTTCCGGTGGATCCAGCTTCTTCAGTCCGTACTCTTTGAGATTCCGTGCAAGGTCTCCCATCGTCTTGAGCTTTTCCCAGTATTTCATCTTATCGATGAGTGATTGAGGTAACTCGAGATCAATCAAGAGGATATTCTTCGGATCTGTGACAGTTGGGATTTCTCCCAAACCCTTCTTCCTTTCGTAGAAGGTGGGATAGAGTTTTAGTCCGTACGTGTTTATGCATTCCAAGATGCTTGCATACGTTACGGAATGTTTCTGAAAGCCTTGGTCTTCGAACAACTCTTGTTCGGAGTAGTTGTCTACAAGGTCTTGTAGGGTTTTAACACCCTCGAGACGCATGATCTTGCGTCTGGCTGCGGCGGTTAGTCCGAGCTCTTGTGTTTCAATGTTCATGGGTGCGCAATTTAGGTTTAATGATAATATACACAAAAAGCTATTTTTGTCAATATACGTCAATTAACCGCTTCGACGCTTAAAATATATCGTTAAGAAAATCCGCCATTTATATGGTAGAAAAGCTGTGCTGTTTGAGCTGTATGGCGAGTTCACAGTTTTCTTCATATAAATGGCGGATTTTTAGAATATATTTTTCTGCGTCTTGATTCTTTGTTTCTTTCTTATTAAGAAGAAAGAAAAGATTAAATTATATGCTAAAATAAAACAAACACTCCTGAAACTCACTAATTTGACCGCAAACCTTTTTCGTGTTATTATACGTTTGTAAATAATTTTATATGCAACAACCTCCATTTCACAACTTCACAACAAAAGCAAAAGACGCAATTCGTCGAGCGCATGAATTGGCTGTTGAGCGTGGACAAAATCACGTAAATTCTTCACACCTTTTTGCAGCTCTTCTTTTGCAGGACGAATCAATGGTTTTGTCTATTTTGGAAAAGCTTGAAGTCGATACAATACTTCTAAGTTCTCATGTTATCGAAAGTATCGATCCGCCAGAAAATGCTTCGACTGTTTCTCCTTCTTTTCAACTTTACCTTACGCCAGACTTGGCGAGTGTTATCGAAAACGCAAGTAAAATTGCAAAAGCTCTAAAAGACGAATTCGTTTCAACCGAACACCTTTTTATCGCCACGTTAGACGTTCAAGGTGAAATGAAAGAAATCTTAACTCAATTTAAGATTGATAAAAAAGAAGTTATGAAAGCTCTTGAAGAATTGCGACACGAAGGTGGAAACGCTTCTTCTGCGAAATCACAATTTCGGCTATTGGCAAAATACACAAGAAATCTGACAGCGATGGCAAAGGAAGATAAACTCGATCCTGTTATTGGTCGTGATTCTGAAATCATGAGAATAATGCAAATTCTTTCTCGAAGAACAAAAAACAATCCAATACTTATCGGTGAACCCGGTGTCGGAAAAACTGCTGTCGTGGAAGGTTTAGCAGTGCGAATTGCAAAAGGTGACGTTTCTGATTCTCTAAAAAACAAAGAACTTGTTTCTTTGGATGTTGGTTCGCTTATCGCTGGAACAAAATACAGAGGTGAATTTGAAGAGCGTCTAAAAGGAATAATGAAAGAGATTGAAAAGTCAGAAGGAAAAGTTATTCTTTTCATCGACGAAATTCACATGATTGTCGGTGCTGGAAGTTCTGACGGCTCTTTGGATGCTGCGCAACTTCTAAAGCCAGCGCTGGCTCGTGGTGAACTTCGCGCTATCGGTGCAACAACAACAAAAGAATATCAAAAGCATATTGAAAAAGATGCAGCGCTGGCTCGTCGTTTTCAACCTGTATATGTAGAAGAACCAAGCAAAGAAGATACAGTAGCGATACTTCGAGGTTTGAAAGAAAAATACGAACTGTATCACGGAGTGCGGATTACAGACGACGCGATTTTGACCGCGGTAGACTTGAGTACAAGATATTTAACAAGTAGATTTTTGCCAGACAAGGCGGTTGACTTGATCGATGAAGCTTCTTCAGCTCTTAGAATGGAACTTGAAAACAAACCGGAAGTTTTGGAAGACGCGCACAGAAAAATAATGCGTCTTGAAATTGAAAAAGAAGCTTTGTCGAAAGACTTGGAAAACAAAACTTCTTCTTCACAAAACGCGAAAGAAAGAATGAAAGAAATTTCAAAAGAAATAGCTGAACTTCGAGAAAAGACAAAAGAAATCGAACTTAAATGGAAAAACGAAAAAGACACTCTTTCTGAAATTAAAGATATAAAATCAAAACTCGAAACACTTCGTTTTGAGGCAGAAACAGCAGAAACACAAGCAGACCTGGGACGCGCTGCGGAGATTCGATATGGAAAAATTCCGTTTCTACAAAAAGAACTTGATAAAAAAATGGCGCGACTAAAGAAACTTCAAAAGTCTCGAAGAGTCTTGCGTGAAGAGATTAATGAAGAAGATATCGCGCATGTTGTGTCGCGATGGACTGGTATTCCGCTTTCTCGAATGCTCGAAGAAGAACGAAAGAAGCTCGCTCGAATGGAAGACGAACTTGCAAAGCGCGTTGTTGGTCAAAAAGAAGCAATAGTCAAAATCTCAGATACAATTCGTCGAAACCGAGCTGGAATTTCTGATCCTAACAAACCAATCGGTTCGTTTATTTTGCTTGGTCCGACAGGAGTTGGAAAAACAGAACTGACAAAAACTTTGGCAGAATTTATGTTCAACGATGACAAAGCTTTGATACGAGTCGACATGTCAGAATACATGGAGCGACACAGTGTTTCGAAACTTATTGGTTCGCCGCCAGGATACGTGGGGCACGACGAAGCTGGTCAGCTGACAGAAGCTGTGCGACATCGACCATACTCAGTGATACTTTTCGACGAGATAGAAAAAGCTCATCCAGAAGTTTTCAATATCTTGCTTCAAGTTCTAGACGACGGCCGACTTACAGACGGAAAAGGTCGCGTTGTAAACTTCAAAAACACAGTTATTATTTTGACTTCAAATATTGGTTCGCAGTTCATCGACAAGATGGAGCGAATTGGTTTTTCTGACAATTCAGACAAAGACGAATACAACAATACAAAAGAAAAAGTGATGGAAGCTTTGAAAAACCACTTCCGACCAGAATTCTTAAACAGACTCGATGAGATTATTGTTTTCGACGTGCTTTCTCCTGAAGTTATCGCCGATATTGTGAAGATTAGAGTTGAAAAAGTTTCTGAGAGACTTCTTGAAAAAGGAATAATTCTTTCTGTTACAGACAAGGCTTTGGTTTATTTGGGACGCGAAGGTTATGATCCAAAATACGGCGCGAGACCTTTAAACAGACTAATACAAACAAAAATCCTAAATCCAATTGCTTCGAAAATAATCGGTGACGATGTCGGAGCGAGTGACAAAGTTGTTGTCGATGAAAAAGCTGGGGAACTGACTATGACTGTTATGAAAAATTCGCGAAGAAGAAAAGTGGCTAAAGTTTCTAGTAAGGTTTCTATTTAAAATAAAAAGAAGGCCGCCCTTGAGGGCGGCCTTTGATGTGGCGCGAAGATCAGATATGGTCACTATATACTAAAAATGTTAAGTATATTTTATGACGTGGTTTTCCTTTTAATACTCTGTAAATGTTACAGTTCTGGAAAACACCACCTTTCTTTGAATTTGACACTTCTTTTCTTTTTTTGGAAACAGCTTGCGTCAGTTTCCTTGCCAGTGCGCTATCTGTCATGCTCTCGGGAGTGTGAACAGTAATCACCTTGATTACAATATTTGCCATGGTCGTGTGGTTTTTCTTCAATTTACTTTTATTTTAGGTTTTGTCAATAAATATTGAAATCATGTATTTTTTATGGTAATCTTTCTTTTACATGCGTCGGTGGCGGAGTGGTCAATCGCAATTGACTGTAAATCAATCGCCTTCGGGCTACGCAGGTTCGAATCCTGCCCGGCGCACAAATTTAAAATGCCAGCTCGCAAGAGCTGGCATTTTAAATTTGTGCGCCGGGCTAAAACTCGGCAACCTTGCCAAAAAACAAATTTTTCTGTATTGTGTCGTTATGTATAAAAAGAAATCAAGTTTCTATATCTACGGAAGAAAGCCTGTTGAAGAGGCTCTTTTGCACGACCCGAAAAATGTATCGCAGGTTGTTGTTCACGATGCCGTAAAAGACGAAGTTTTTGAAGAGCTTAAAAACTATGTTAGAAAGCACAAAATCCCTTTTATCAAATCTCCAAAAAACAAACTTGAATCTTTGGTTGGTGATGTAAACGACCAAGGTGTCGTGGCTGAACTAAAAGAATTTAAAGGTGTGGACTTTCACGATTGGGTTGAAACTTTGGATCCTGAAACAAATCCTCTTGTGTTTGTTATGGACGAACTTGAAGATCCACACAACGTCGGCGCTGTTATCCGTGTTGCGGCTGCATCTGGCGCTTCTGGGGTTATACTTTCAAAACACCGCCAAGCTCCGGTCAATGGAACAGTTTTCAAAACTTCTGCAGGGACAATCACAAAAGTTCCGATTATAATCGTTTCAAATATTAACGACGCAATAAAAAAGTTAAAAGAAAATAAATTTTGGGTTGCAGGACTTGCAATGGGCGAAGGAAAAAATGTTTGGGAAGAAAGATATGATTCGCCAATGGCTATTGTTATCGGAAACGAAGGAAAGGGTCTTCGAGACAGTATTACAAAATCTTGCGACTACACGATCCATATTCCAATGGAACGTGATGTCGAATCTCTAAACGCTTCCGTTTCTTCTGCGATAGTGGCTTACGAATGGAAGAGAAAAAATTCTTAATATGTGGAGCGCTCTTAAAAAATTCTACGACTACCTAATAACTTTTCCGGAAAGACTTTATCCGTTCAACGAAAAAACACAAGACGGAAAAATTTTAACAGGCGAGAAAGCTTACAAATATCTTGCCGATATAAACAAAAATAAATTTGGTGACGCGTATTCTTTACAATCTCCAAAACTTCTTTTTTGGCGACAAGTTTTTCACTTGATTGGTTCCATACTGCTTGTTCTGGTCGCACACCTGATGTTCATTCATCTTAGTTTTTTCAACGGCTTGGCATTTCTGATTTTGGTTGTTCTTTCTTTGGCGGTTCAAGAATTTTACTTTCATCCTCATTATTACGACCAAAAACCCCACAAAACTTTGATAGATTTCACGACTTGGATGTTGCCAATTCTGATCTACATCATACTTTAACAGGACTTGCAAAATTATATTTCTATGATAATATACCTTTTGTAATTAAAGAAAATACCATGTCACAAGATACACTAATAAAATTAAAGAGCGACCAGTCAAAGCACATAATCAGGACTGTAAAAAACAAGAAGCAAAATCCTGATAAACTAAAACTTCGTAAATACGACAAAACTTTGCGAAAACATGTAACTTTCACTGAAGCTAAGAAATAATCAAAAATCCCCGAGAAGGGGATTTTTGATTACCTAACGTAAAGCAACCACCCTTTAGAGAGTGGTTGCATTATAGAAAAGTGAGTTATTGGCATAATAGTTTGTATATCTCACCAACTTTATAAACCCGGGGTTTGAGGTCTTTTCGTTTGGCAAGAATATTTTTGGCAATATGGATTGCACCTTCTGCATATGTTGCTCTGCCGTGCACTTTTATCGAAATACCTATTTCGACGTCACTGTTTTCGAGTGTCAGGTAGTGATATGCGTGAGCACCTAGGTGTTGTTTGGGTACACCCATATGCATTTGAAGGCCCTCATTACGAACTGACACAATCGATTCTTGTGAGACGCCGGCATGCTGAGCAATGATGTTAGTCGTTGCAGAGTGGTCCTTCTTGCTGGCTTGATGAGATTCCACTAGCCTCTTTGTCATATCCAGGCCATGAACGAACCCTGGTAAAATGTTCAATGTTTGAATCACTGGAATTGAAAGGTTGGGGGCCTCGATAACCAGCATCCGAGAAGGCCATTTTACCAACTGACTAGAGCCATGTATTAGTGGTATATCATATTTGAGACAAACCTTCTTCAGGTCTGGCAAAGTTCTCTTGCTACTAAAATTCACAACAACGAACTCTTCCCTCAGATCAATATGCTCTGGTAAGTGCTTCTCAAAGGTGCCGCTTACCATGAGACATGGTATACCTAAACGCTTGCACACAGCTTCCATTTCTTTTGCCATCTTTCCAGAACCGCCAATGAGAATTTTCATGATGAGGTGTTTTCTAAAATGTAATTAATTAAATATTTTTTGTCAAACCGAAAAGCGTATATTGAAGGTTTCGATTACCTAGATTTTTTCTTATTTTTGTTGTATCATTTGATAACTTGTTCTTTGAATTTTAGATCAACAGAAAGTCTGTTGATCGAGGTCCGACTTGTAGATTTTGCTATGCAATTTTTGCAAGAAGGGCCATGGGCGATTAGTTTAGTGGTAGAACAAGCGTGTCTTCCACCCCGTCACTCGCAAGTGACGGGGTCCAAACCGCTGGCCGAGGTTCGATTCCTCGATGCTCTCATGTTTTATGTGTACATTTTAAAAAATATTAAAAAAGACATCCTTTATATAGGTTATACAAGCAACTTAAAAAGAAGAATGTCTGAGCATAAAACTGGTAAAGTTTATACAACCAACCGTCTCGGAAAAAGCGTAGAGTTGGTGTATTATGAAGCCTATAAAAACGAAGATGATGCAAGAGAAAGAGAAAAAGGGTTAAAAAATTCTGGTTCGGTTTATAACGGACTGATCAAAAGAATAAGTAGAAGTTTGAAAGCTTAATACTGGGCGATTAGTTTAGTGGTAGAACAGCGGTCTCCAAAACCGCTGGCGGGAGTTCGATTCTTCCATCGCCCGCAATAGCAAAAAGCTCCGAGTTTTTCTCGGGGTTTTTTGCTATAATGAAGGGTGATGATAGAAATGTATGAAAACAAAGAAAATCCAAAAGAAGATATCTATGATTCTCTAAAAAAACGTTTTCTAAACGGTCAAATTAATTTTTTTAAAGTTAGAGATAGACTTTTGGAATTAGATCAAGATACTTTGGATCGTGAAAATTCAGATAAAAATTTAGATTTTTTATGTGATCCAGAAATATTAAATTTAGTTTCTGAATCAAAAGAAAGTCTGATTGCCTACTATAAATTTTTAAGTTTTACACAATTTCATGTCGGACAACGTTTAGCTGTGAAAAATTTAGAAGATGTAGTTTCTTATTTTCAACAATCTCTTAAAAATGCAAAACTAGGTGGGTCAGACGAATCTTGGTGTTCTTATGTAGAGGGAACTATTATTTACATTAAAGGTAGTCAAATACCTGATAGTGTAATAGAAAAAGTTAAAGAATATCAAAATAAAAATATTTTAATAAATTTAAATAGGGGTTTATTAGAAAGAGGTTTCCCTGATTATTCTAAAGATTATTCTTTTTCAAAACCCTCTTAAACCACGTCCTCTGTCTTTTCGCATATTGCCAGATTTTGGTTTTTAGAGTTTCGACCATTTCTTCTTCAGAAATTTTTCCTTGAAGAAACTGTGCGATGTATTTGTATTCCAAACCAAAGTCTTCGAGCTTTTTCCAACTTAGACCTTGTTCATGTAGATTTTTAACTTCATCTATCATTCCAGCTTCAAATCTTTTTTGAAGGCGAATATTTATTCTTTCTTTTAAAACTTCGTCGGGGAAGTCGAGATAGATAAATTCAAAGTCATATTTTTCTGGACCTTTTTTAATGCAGGCAATTTTTCCCATGTGCGTGCCGATTTCTATCGCGCGGATTAGTCGCCGTTTGTTTTCTGTGTCTACTTTCGCACCTTTTTCGATAGGGAATTTTGCTAAAATTTCTTTCAACTCTTCGACATTTTTTTCTTCAAGTTCGTCTCGAAGGTTTTGGTTTTTTGGAATATTTTCAAAAATTATATTTTCTGTGATTGATTGGATATAGAAACCTGTGCCACCACAAAGTATCGGAGTTTTACCACGAGAGACAATACCTTCAATTTTTTCAAAAGCAATTCGTTGAAATTCTTCGACAGAAAAATCTTCATCTGGGTTTTTTATATCAAGCATGTGGTGGGGAACGCCTTTCATTTCTTCCTCAGTTATTTTCCCGCTTCCAATATCCATCCCGCGATAAACTTGGCGAGAATCGGCGGAAATAATTTCTCCGTTCACTTTAAGCGCGAGCTCTACAGCGTGATCTGATTTTCCTGTGGCTGTGGGTCCGCAAACTACGTATATCTTGGGTTTTGACATGTTTTTATAATACATATTTAAAAGTGCTTGACAAATTGTCTATGGCGAGTAATATGGTTAATGGACATGATCTAAACGCTTTTCACTCAAAAGGTGATTGACAAACAAGGCAGTGCTGACGAGCACAATGTGGCTATAAGAGGGGAAATATGTTGGGTCCGCCCAAACGACCCCCTGATCCCGTAGAGGGTTTACCCGCCTTAAGCACAGATCAAGTTCTTGCCTTAACGCTTTGCTGAATGCTTTCGAGCAAACAGCGGGCAACAGCAGGCGGTCTCCTATGGGGGCCGCCTGTTTGCTATTATATTGACTTGTTTTGGAATATATAATATTGTTTTCTCAGAAGCATTCCTCCAGGCTCTTTTAGATACCAGTAAGGGGGTGAGGAGGAGTTAGGTACGACTAGGCCTCAGGTACGTCGTACTCGATGCCGTGTGTTTTGTGGTTTGGTGGTTTAGTTCACATGGTGTCAGGGGCTCGGTTACGCAGGTGACCGAGCCCTACTTTTTTCTAGACAATAATCAAATACTCCTGTAAAATCTTTTTTGTATTTAAAAATGCCGGAATGGCGGAATTGGTAGACGCGCACGACTCAAAATCGTGTATCGCAAGATGTGAGAGTTCGATTCTCTCTTCCGGCACAAAATTAATATGAAGTATTGCCGGAATGGCGCAATTTGAATACAGCGGTAGACGCAACTCAAAATCGTGTATCGCAAGATGTGAGAGTTCGATTCTCTCTTCCGGCACATAAAATATTAGACCAAAACGTGCCAACGTTTTGGTCTTTTATTTTAGTTTCGGAGAGGGAATCGAAAGACGGAGGCGGTATACAAGACGAGCTTTGCTCGTGCTTGTCGCCGAGTCCGGGGAGGAAGTTCTTATGAGCGAAGCGAATTAGAAACTTGACCCCGATTCTCTCTTCCGGCACATAAAATATTAAGCCAAAATGCGTTAGCATTTTGGCTTTTTATTTTGTATCTTTCATAAAGAATCCCCAATTTAATCAAACTTTGTTTTATGATAAAATATCAACATGCAATCAGAATTATACAGCGATTCAATATTTTTTATTGATGTAAATAAAATTAATCCAAACCCTTATCAACCAAGACGCGAATTTGATGAAGCAAGACTAAAAGATTTAGCAGATTCTATTCGTCAGTACGGAGTTCTTCAACCACTTGTTGTTACAAGAGTTGAACATGAAAAGCCAGATGGTGGAATTGCCGTAGAATACGAACTTATTGCTGGAGAAAGAAGACTCCGGGCTTCAAAACTTGCTGGGTTATTACAAGTTCCTGCAGTTATCCGAAAAGATCAAGACCCGATGATGAAGCTTGAGCTTGCAATTATTGAAAATCTTCAAAGAGAAGATTTGAATCCAATAGACAGAGCGCGTTCTTTTTTGAGACTTCACACAGAATTTAATTTGTCTCACAAAGAGATTGGTAAAAAGGTGGGGAAGAGTCGAGAATATGTTTCAAACTCTTTGAGACTTCTTCAAATGCCTCAAGAGATTTTGGACGGACTTAGTCAGGGGAAAATTAGTGAAGGCCACACAAGACCACTTCTAATGCTCTCAGATCGTCCAGACGAACAAGCTGTTTTGTTTAAAGAAATTGTTTACAAGAAAATCACTGTTCGTGAAGCAGAAAGAATTGCAAGAGAGATTGCCACAGACCGTGTCCGGAAAAAAGACACCTTGCCAGATCCGGAGATTGAAGAAATGCAAAACAAACTTCAAGAAACTTTGGGAACAAGAGTTTATATAAATAAAAAAGAAGGTGGTGGAAAAATCACGATCGATTTCTTTTCTGAAGAAGACCTTCGAACTATTTTGGAAACAATTCAATCAAAACCAAGTCTTGGGAAAAATCATCTTCTTGAAAATCATATTGCAAAGACAGAAGTAGAAAATCCTAAAATTTCTGAAAATAATACAAGCTCTGAAGCTTCTGAAAATTTTGAAGCTCCGACAGAAAGCGCAGAGCTAGAACTCGAATCTGAAGAAAAAGAAATTGAGCTTTTGGATGACAGATCAAAAGAAGAAATTGAAAAATCCGAAGAAGATGCTGATTTGTATAATATTTCAAACTTTTCTGTTTAGTTTTAAAAGGCGCGCCTCTGGCGCGCCTTTTAAATAGGTGTTTGGGAAATAAAATAGCCCCGCGCGAAGCGCGGGGCTATTTTATTTAAATTTATTCATAAACTTGTTTATCAAGCTGTTATCATCAAGATATTTTTTAATATGTCGTCTTGCTAAAGTTGTTTTTGCTGTGTCGAGCCACTTACTTGTCGGATGCGACTTTTCACTCGTATCAATTTCAACAATATCTCCATTTTTTAACTTGGTATACATACTCGTAAACTTTCCGTTTATTCTCGCGCCAGTTATATGATTTCCAATATCTGAGTGAACAGCATATGCCAAATCGATAGCGTTCGATTCGTCTGGTAGGTCGATCACATCGCCCTGTGGTGTGAAAACGAAAATTCTTTTTGAAAAGAAATCGATTTTTAAATTTTTCAAAAAGTTGTCCGGGTTTGAAACATTTTTTTGTAATTCTTTAAATTGTTCAATCCAACCAAGACTTGAATTTCCTTCATTTCCATCAAAAACATTTTCTTTGTAAGCAAAATATGAAGCAACTCCGTGTTCTGCCTGTTCGTGCATTTCTGGTGTTCTTATTTGAATTTCAGCAATTCCACCATTTCCTGTGAAGATTGTTGTGTGAAGACTTTTGTATCCGTTTGGCTTTGGAAGGGCGATAAAATCTTTTATTCTTCCAGGAATTGGTGTCCAAGATCCGTGAATAATTCCAAGAACTCTGTAGCAATCTTCCACAGTCGGCACGATAACTCGAAGCGCAACAAGATCAAAAATCTTATCTATATCCATATTTTTATCTTGAAGTTTTTTATACAAACTATACAAACCTTTCACCCTGTAACTTATCTCGATTGTTTTTACATTGTTTTTTACAAGTTCTTTTTGTAAAGATTTATAAACTTGATCAAGATATTTTTGGTCTGCTTTGCTTTTTGTTTTTAAAATTTTGTCTAAGTCTTCAGCTTCTTTTGGAAAGGCAAAAGGGAAAGCCAGGTCTTCAAGCTGACCTTTTAATTTCCACATACCAAGTCTATTGGCGAGCGGTGCGTGGATTTCTATTGTTTCCAGTGCAATTCGTTTTGCTTTTTCTGGTTTTAGATATTTTAAAGTTGAAACATTGTGAAGTCTGTCGGCAAGTTTGATTATAATAACTCTGACATCTTCTGCCATCGCTATGAAAAACTTTCTTAAAGATTCAACGTGTCTTTCGCGTCCGCGATATTTTAGAGTTCCAAGTTTTGTAACACCATTTACTAAAAACAAAACTTCTTTTCCAAACTCTTCTTCGATATCTGCTTCTGTTGCCGGAGTGTCTTCTATTGTGTCGTGCAAAATTCCCGCCACAACTGTTTTTGCATCCATTCCAAGCTTTGCCAAAGTTTTTGCAACTTCAAAAACGTGGTTGAAATATGGTTCACCGCTTGCTCGTGTTTGCCCTTCGTGTGATTTTTCTGCAAAATTGTATGCTTTTGTAATCCAATTTTTATCACCTTCTGACAAGGTCATTTTTTTAGGAAAAGCTTCAAAAATATCTTGAACATTTGGCATATAGGCAAATTATGCCAGAAAAAATAAAAAATAGAAGTCCGGGGCCAAAATGGCTTTTCTTTTTACATTTCTCTGGTAATATCTGTTATATCTTATGAATCTAGAAAATATAAGAAATTTCTCAATTATCGCCCATATTGATCACGGAAAATCGACTCTAGCAGACCGAATGCTTGAGGTTACAAACACGATTGAGGCTCGTAAAATGCGTGCTCAGGTTTTGGACAAAATGGAGCTTGAACAAGAACGCGGAATAACTATCAAAATGCAACCAGTTCGAATGAACTTCAAGTCTGAAGGAAAAGATTATGTTTTAAACCTTATCGATACTCCAGGTCACATCGACTTTTCTTACGAAGTTTCTCGTGCGCTAAAAGCCGTGGAGGGTTCGATACTTTTGGTTGATTCTACTCAAGGTGTGCAAGCTCAAACTTTTACAACGCTCGGGATGGCTCAAAAAGGAGGTTTAAAAATTATTCCAGTTTTATCAAAAATCGATTCACCTTTGGCGCGTGTTGACGAAGTGAAAACAGAAGTCGCGCTTCTTTTGGGGGTTTCTGAAGATTCGGTTATGTGTGTTTCTGGAAAAACAGGCGAGGGTGTTCCGGAGCTTTTAGAACGTGTTGTAAAAGAAATTCCACCACCAAAAGAGCTTTTACCAGATTCTGATGGATTTAGAGCTCTTGTTTTTGATTTCGAATATTCAAACCACAAAGGTGTGATTGTTTATGTGAGAGTTATTGATGGAGAAATTACAAAAAACACTTCTCTTAAATTTCACGGCGCTAATGAGAAATTTATCTCTCTTGAGGTTGGAACTTTTTCTCCTGATCCTGTCGCCAGAGAAAAAATATCTGCTGGAGAGATTGGATATATTGTAACTGGGATTAAAAAGCCTGGAGTTGCTTCTGTTGGAGACACGATAACTCTGGATAAAAAAGTTCTTCCAGCTTTGCCTGGATATATGAATCCTTCGCCGGTGGTTTGGGCTTCGCTTTATCCAGAAAGTCAGGACGATTTCGAAGAACTGAAAGCATCTCTTGGAAAATTAAAACTTTCTGATTCTTCGCTTACCTATGAAGAAGAGTCTTCTGGTGCGCTTGGTCGCGGTTTTCGATGCGGGTTTTTGGGAATGCTTCACCTTGAAATTATTACTGAAAGAATAAAAAGAGAATTCAATCTTTCTTTGGTTGTAACAACTCCGTCTATCACGTACAAAGTAAAATACAAAAATGGAAAAGAAGAAATGATTTATTCGCCACACCATTTTCCAAATGACGGCGAGACAACACAGGTTTTGGAGCCTTGGGTTTTGCTTAAGATAATTTCTCCAACTGAATATGTCGGCGCTATTATGCAACTTCTTTTTGAACACGAAGGTGAGGCAAAAGAGATTGAAAATTTTGGAGACAGAACTTCGCTTTCTGTTGAAATGCCACTTCGTGAACTTATGAGAAACTTTTTCGACAATTTAAAAAGTACTTCTTCTGGATATGCTTCTATTTCTTATGAAATTGCAGATGATAGACCAGCCGATGTAACTCGTCTGGATATTTTGGTTGCAGATGAACCTGTTTTAGCTTTTTGTCGAGTAATATCAAGACGTCGAGCAAATGAAGAAGCCGAAAAAGCTGTAGAAAAATTGCATAAGATTTTACCAAGACAAATGTTTGAAATGAAAATCCAAGGAAAAGCTTTGGGAAGAATTATTGCTTCTGCGACTGTTAAAGCTTTTAGAAAAGATGTGACTCAGCACATGTACGGTGGAGACATTACCAGAAAAATGAAGCTCCGAGAAAAGCAAAAGAAAGGTAAAAAGAAAATGGCCGGAATGGGTAAGGTAAATATTCCTCAAGATGTTTTCTTGAAGATGATGAAATCAGGAGACGGAAATTAGTCTATTGAAACAAAGAAGGCGCGTAAAGGAATATAAAGCTGATTATCACTAAAAATGAAATAACAGCCCAAATTCTTTGGATTTTTTTCTTGTGTTTAGGGTTAAAAATCATATTTTGAAATTATATACTATAATATAATTTATGGATAGACACATAAGGAAAGAGAGATGGATAAACAAGGTTATAAGAAACCCCTTTTCTTATGTTGTTTTAATTTCTCTTCTGGTTCTTTTTTCTTATAGCGCCATATCAACATACAAAAAAAGTAGAGTTGCAAAAGAAAAGACTCGCCAAGTAGAAAGTGAGTTGCAAAAATTAGAAGATCAAGAAGCTGATCTGAAAAATTCTTTAAACGATATGAACACGCCTTTTGGGGTTGAAAAATCTCTTCGCGAAAAGTTCGGAATTATAAAAGCAGGAGAAAAATCTATTATCGTAATCGACGCAGAAGAAGGCGATAAGTCAGAAAAAAGCGAAGATAATAGAGGATTTTTTAACTTTATCAAAAATATTTTTTAAAAAGATAATTTTGTGATATTATAGAAAAACTTAGTAGTTAATATGACGCCAGAGTTAATATCTCGTCGTCTTGATTTTCATGAAAAAGGTAGAAATTTACTCAACACCAACATGTCACTTCTGTCACATGGCAAAAGATTACTTTACAGCGAATAATGTTGCTTTTACTGATTACGATGTTTCTAAAGATGAAGCAAAAAGAGGTGAGGTGATAGAACGTTCTGGACAAATGGGTGTTCCGGTAATCTTTATCGATGGGGAAATGGTGATTGGTTTTGATGAAGGAAAGATTAAAGAACTTTTGGGGATGTAATAAAAAGGGCGCGCCTCCGGCGCGCCCTTTTTATTACTAGTCTTTTCTTTCGATAGAATGTAAAATGCACCTATCGCCCCCATAGTTCAATGGATAGAACAGTTCCGTCCTAAGGAATAGATCCCCGTTCGATTCGGAGTGGGGGCACAAAATTTAAATAGTTACATACTCCATATATTATTAATCAAGAGGTCTTAAAAACACGCATATGCAAACAATAAAAAATCCAACAAAAGATCAATACAGGCTTATGGCCGATTTGTACAATAGGGCACACAAACCTTTTTTGAATATATATTCTGAAGAAGAGAAAGAGGTTTTTAAAGACAGTTTTATTGAAACAATAGACTCACTTCAAGAAGCTGCGTTAACAAGGAATATTGTTTGTATCATTGAGAGTGATATTGTTCTTGGTTATGCTTTTTTTAGAAAAAAGAACGAAGAGGTTGTTTGGATCAGTTCTCTATATGTTGACCCTGATTTTCAGAAGAAAAAAATTGGTTCTTTTATTTTAAGACATATTGAAGGATTTGGTCTAGAAAATGACTGTCATGTTGTCGCCCTAGAAACACACGCAAAAGCATCTTGGGCAATAAATTTCTATTTAAAAAATGGTTATGAATTAGTTAACGACAAAATTAATGATTATCCTTTTGATAGGATACTTGAAAAGCTTCCTGTGAAGGGTCGACCACTGTTGGCAAAAATTATTAGATAATTTTTATGCTAAAATATTCCCATGGATCAAGATCAAGAAAAAATGTTAAGAGAGACGCTTAGGCTTTCTAGGGAAAACAACGAAATGCTCCGAAAGATGCGGGGCGCGCAAAAAAGAGCCGCTTTTTGGCGATTTTTAAAATTGTTGATATATGTAGCGCTTCTTGTTATGGCTTATAGATTTATTATGCCTTATGTAAACCAGCTACGAGATTCGTATGAGAGCGCTAGAACATCGCTGGACGAACTCCAAGAGGCTCGTGACAGATTACCTTTCTAGAGTTGATTATTTCCTCGTTTTCGTTTAAAATCTCTCTTATACCAACGCTCAGATAGCTCAGTTGGTAGAGCATTCCCCTGAAGAGGGAAGGGTC
>CAZOPP010000006.1:0-20351 GCA_964581875.1 uncultured Candidatus Saccharibacteria bacterium | reverse complement strand
ATGCAAAGTATTGCAACATACCAAATAGCTTTTCCGCCACCAGATCTTTTTTCGTACATGTACGGATTATCATATTCTTCTTTTTCTCTTCTCCTTCTTTTTGGAAGAACATCTTCTTCTTCATCTTCAAAATCGTCATGTTCAAGTCTTCGAGACTCATAACCGCGACTCTTTCGAAGTTTGGCAGAAGGTTTTATGTCATGTATTGAATTCCTTGGCATAAATTCTATTTGTTAATTATATTATTAATAAAAATTGATTGAATTGTAAGACGAGAATCGTATTTGATGTGCATAGCGCTCTTATAAAACTCGTGCATATTCTTACTATCAGCTAGTATAACATTAAATGAATTTTCTGTAGTTGTGAATTCTGAAAAATTACTTTTTGTTAATAACTTTAAAAACCAAGCAGATGAAGATTTGTCAGATATAAAGAAAATATCGTGTGGAATTAGAAAACTGGCAGACAAACTTCTAAAAACTTTTTTCAAACCTTCTACCCACAGAAAACCTTCTTTGTAAACAAGCTCTTCAATTTTTTCTGCATACAAATCATCTAGGTGTCCGTCTTTATACATTGAAAGCATTGGCGCGACCTCTGTAGGATTTTTACCAAGACCTTTTGCCACGTGACTTATCAAAGTATTTTTACCATAAGGCAGCGATGCTGTTCCGACCAAAAAGTCGTTCTGCATAACTGAAATTTCTGTTGAATCTTCGTGAATATCCAAAATAACAAAATCATTTAAGTTATCGAAAATATCTCGGGCGACAATAAAATCCGCAAAAAAAGAAGAAGTGAATTTAATACTTTTTTGATAAGTATTCATTATGACTTTTTCAATTCTTTCGATTATTTCTTTTGAAGACAAACTTAAGAAAACATGGATTTCAGATTCTTTTACCCTTTTTCCGTTTGGCCTTGGCGCCTCAAAACCGTTTAATAAAACATTTACAGTTCTCCTGTCGATAATTTCATCGAATCCGGTGTTTTCATTTTTAAATTTTTCAATTTCTTCTTTTATTAAATTTTTGGCAAATTTTTCTGTAAAAACAAAACTTTCTTTTCTATGCCTTTTGATATTTCTAAGCTGACCCGTTGACCATGGTGAAGAAACCACAGCAAAAACCTTATCCGGAACAGCATGAATATCTTTTTGAAGAAAGTTTGCTGTTTTTTCCAAAGCGGAAAGCATCGAATCAACATTTTGATTCGATGAATCTTTAAAATTATTTCTACAAGAAGAAACGATAGTTGGTTTTGAATTTTGTTTTACTAGAAAAATAGAACCGCCGACAGAACCAGAGCTGATATCAAAAACAGCAACAGCCTCTTCTTTATTTTTTTTAGAAAAGAAAAACATGTGTGCGATTATTATATCACGCAATTTTATACAAGCACTCCTTTTATCCTTCGAACTCCCGAAGAACTCGCTTCTTCTTTTTGAATTTTGAATTTTCCAAGCACTCCTGTGTGTTCCACATGCGGACCACCACAAAATTCTTTTGAAACTGCGTTTCCATTTTCATCTTCGATAAAATAAACAGAGACAGTGTCGTCGTATTTCGCGCCAAACTCCATTTCTGCGCCAATTTTTTCAGCTTCACTTTTTGGCATTTCTCTTTTTACAACTTTCAAATCTTTTTCTATATTTTCGTTTACGATTTTTTCTACTTCTGATTTCTCTTCGTCTGTCATTTTTCGATCAAAAGAAAAATCTATTCGAAGTCGTTCTTCGGTAATATTACTTCCGCGTTGTTTAACGCCTGAACCCAAAACCTTTTGAAGCGCCGCCAAAAGCAAGTGGTGAGCTGTGTGAAGTTTTACATTTTTTTCACTTGTTCCAGCCAAGCCGCCTTTAAACTTTTGCTCTCCGCCAGCTCGAGATTTGTCTTGGTGTTCTTTCATTTTTTGATTGAAGATTTCCAAATCAATAACTTCGCCTTTTTCACCAGCAAGTTCTTGCGTCATCTCAACAGGAAAACCATATGATGTAAAAAGTAAAAATGCATCTCGCTCACCTTTTTCAAATTCTTTCAAACCTTTTTCTAAAGTATTTAAAAACTTATTTTCTTCTCCAGAAATTACAGATTTTATATTTTCAGAGTTTAATTCATAAATTCCTTTATACTTTTCATAAATAGAATCTACTAAATCCACAATTGTTTCTAATCCTGATTTTTTAGCATGTCGAATAGCCGCTCGAAGAAGTCTTCTTAAAATATATGCTCTGTCTGTATTGCCAGGCACCACTCCATCAGCAATCAAAAAACAAGAAGATCGCACGTGGTCAGCGATAATTCTTTTTGACTTTTCATCACCATTTGAAATTTCTGCAAAAATATAATCAAACAAATCCGTATCATAAACACTTTCTTTTCCGTTGACCACAGCTGTAATTCTTTCGAGACCCATTCCTGTATCGACATTTTTTTGAGAAAGTTTTCCGACAACTTTTCCGTCACGACTTTCATATTCCATAAACACATTGTTCCAGATCTCGATAACTTTTTCTTCTTTTTGAGCGCGCAAAAATTCATCGTGAGAAAGTTCGCCACAATTTCCTGTCACATCGTAAAAAATTTCAGTATCTGGTCCACAAGGTCCGTTTTCTCCCGGACCCCACCAGTTGTCTTCTTTTCCTAGAAAATAAATTCTGTTTTCAGGAATCCCAGCTTTCATCCAAATCTCTGCAGACTCTGTATCTTTTGGCGCACTTTCGTCTCCCTCAAAACAAGTTATATAAAGTCGCGAGACGTCGAGCCCAAGACCAGAATTTTTATCTGTTAAAAATTCAAAACTCCAAGCAATAGATTCTTCTTTAAAATAGTCTCCAAGAGACCAGTTTCCAAGCATTTCAAAAAAAGTAAGGTGGCGATTGTCACCGATATCATCAATGTCACCTGTTCGAAGACATTTTTGTGCGCTCGCCAAACGAGTTCCTTCTGGATGTTTTTTTCCTAAAAGATATGGAACAAGTGGTTGCATTCCTGCGGTTGTAAAAAGCACCGAGTTGTCATTTTCTGGAACAAGAGAAGCAGAAGGGATTATTTTGTGTCCTTTTGATTCAAAGAATTTAAGAAATTTTTCGCGAATTTGATTACTTGTCATATTTGCCAAGTATAAATTAAAGAGTGAAGAATGAAAAGAGCCCAGCACTTTATGAAATTATCCCGCCGCCAATACACTCTTCCCCGTCATAAACAACAACAGATTGTCCAGACATACTTGATTTTTGATCTTCTTCAAAAATAACAAAGTCGCCAGCAATTTTACATTTTTGAAGCTTTTGCTGATAACGAATTCTTCCAAAATAAAATTTATCTTTTTCTGGTTTTGTAATCCAATTTATATTTTCTAATTTTATTTTTTTATAATCTTTCTTTTCTTGAGAAAATTCTTTTTCAGAAACTGTGATTGTATTTTTCTCTAAGTCTCGAGAAACAATATACAACCGCCCATCTTCTGTCCCCTTTTTTGTTATAGAAAAGCCATGTCTTTCACCTAAAGTAAAGAAAAGTGCTCCATCGTGAAAACCAATAACCTCACCAGACTCATTTAAAACATCTCCTCTTTTTTTAGGAATATAGTGAGAAAGAAAATCTTTCATATCGATTGGACCCAAAAAACAAACCCCTTGAGAATCTTTTTTATCTGCTGTAAACAAATCGTATTTTTCAGCAATTTTTCTAACTTTTGTTTTTTTCAATTCACCGATTGGAAAAATTATTTTTTCTAATTGATCTTCTTTTAAAGTCCAAAGAAAATAGCTTTGATCTTTTGATTCGTCGACTCCTTTTAAAAGTTTTTTATTTTTTGTTCGTGCATAGTGACCAGTCGCAACAAAATCTGCGCCAAGCTCCAAAGCTTTTTTCAAAAATACACCAAACTTAACTTCTTTGTTGCACATTACATCCGGATTCGGGGTTCTGCCAGCACGGTATTCGTTTATCATATACATCCCGACAAAATCTCTGTATTCTTTTTCTGCGTCTATTGTTAAAAATGGAACGCCAAGCTTTGCACAAATTCTCATTGCATCACGACGTTCTTCTTTCCAAGTACATTCGACAAAATCAGGTTGCCAAGTTTTTATAAAGCATCCAACAACGTTGTAACCCTCTTCTTTTAAAATAGCCAAAGAAACAGAGCTGTCGACTCCGCCAGAAACTCCCACAAAAACTGTTTCTTTTTTATTCATAAATTTAGTTTAATTATTTTTAGAAAAAACACCAGAACAAACCGCGCACCTTTCGGCGCGCGGTGTTGCGTTTCGCAGTGTTCTAGATGTGAAAAACCTTCCCTTCATCGACATACGAGTGGAGAAGATTCCTCGTCGGTTCAATCAAACCCTTCAAATCAACTCCTTGCCTTATCATGATTGAAGGGATTTTCGGGTATTTTCTAATGTGTTCTGCCTGACTTTCAGGACCCGATTTTATTTGCACTGGTACAGGTATTGATTCTTTCCCATGACTTCTAGAAGACTTAACATTAACAAAAAAGTCATATCTCTTCAGGTCTTCCGGATATTCGGGAATTTCGATGTATGGATCGGCGGCAGCAACAGCCGACAGTAGTTCGAACGCCTTGTTCTCTGTACTATTTCCCTTAACCTGAAATCGGACATGTCGCACAACGAACTCGTCACAAGCCCTACGGAAGTTTCGTTCATGTCTTGAAATACTAACCTTAAAAACAACCGTACGATTTGATTGATCTAAAGACTGTTCTCGCGCCTCTGGCCTGTGCCATTTGTTTTTATTTGACCTTGTAAAGGTAAATACGAATTTCTCCACACCAGCAATTGGTTCGTAGAAGTCGACGTTGTAAATTATCTTATTTGGGCTCTCTTCAAATGAAATAGAACCCAGATGGCCGAACACACGTTCGAATTTTTCTGAGCTTTTCATTTGGAACAGTTTTATATACAGTACCAAAAAAAATATTTATGTCAATTACAGCTTCATTAACTTTTCGTAAACCAAAAATGTTGCTTTTGCGTCGGCGAGCGCCGTGTGAGCTCTTTCGTTTGTTATTCCAAAATACTCGCAAAGCTTTTGAAGGCGAAACTTCTCTACTTGAGGGTTGTCGTGAAGTTTCGCATAAGCAACAGAAATAGTATCAAGCTTTGGATAGAACATTTTATTTTCTACACCAGTTTTTTTAAAAGCGTGTTCTATAAAAGAAAAATCAAAGGTCAGGTTGTGCGCGGTAAAAATCGCACCTTCTGTTTTGTCTGCAAAAATAGTCATTGCCTCTTTTAAAGTGTTTGCAAAAACCCACTGACTTGGGTCATAGCCGTTTACTTTGAGCGCCTGTGGATCAGCGTCTTCAATTCTTTCTGGTTTTATTTTAAATTCAAATTCTTCAATAATCTCAAATTGGTTTCCTTTATCTCCGATTTGTTTAACCAAAACAACACCGAGCTCTATAATCTCGTGCTTATCTGGATCAAAACCAGTTGTTTCAATATCAACAAAAGCTAAATTATGTTTTTTCATTTCTATCTTAAGTAATTATTTTTATTCTGAATATGACCGTCGTGATCAACTGCATAATACACCTGACCTGAGTTACTGTGCAAGTAAAAGAAATATGGCGAACTTATCGGATAAAGAGCAGCTCTGATCGCTTTTATACTTGGCGAACCAATTGGTCCCGGCGGAAGTCCATAATTTTTATAAGTATTGTAGTCGTGCTCCATAGCCAAATCATCTAGGGTTAATTTTGACGATGGCTTCCCGGTTATATATTTTAGCGTTGCATCAACTTGAAGTCTCATTTTTTTATCAATTCTTTTCCACAAAATTCCAGAAATTGTTTGTTGCTCTGAATAAATATTATAAGCTTCTTTTTGAATAATAGACGCCATTGTTACAATTTCAGAAAGTGTTTTTCCAGATTTATCAATATCAGATAAAAGCGGCGCTATTTTAGAATCAAAATTTACAAGCATTCGATCAACCACGTCCGGCGCTTCTGCGGTGACAAAAAAGATATAAGTGTCGGGGAAAAGATAACCTTCAAAATCTTTTGTTAGAAATAGAAAATCTTCTTCAGAAAAATTTAAAAGTTTTTCGTGATAAATTTCTGCCATTTCTTCTCGAGTCGCACCTTCTGGGATTGAAATTCGAACAGAATCAATTCCGTGAATTCCATTTATAATTCTGTGAGCAACTTCAAAAACGGTTATTGGTCTTTCAAAAGAATAATCTCCGGCAACAATACTTTTATCTCCACCAAAAACAATCACAAAAGCGTCAAGAATTCTTGGGAATTTAATCACGCCTTTTTCTTTTAACATTTCCGAAACTTTTACAAGAGAACTTCCTTTTTCTATTTCAATTATTTCACCTTTTGGGAAATTTGAAGGCGCAGTGAATAAAACACTGAGCGCTAAAACGACAACCAAAAACAAAAGCCCTAAAAAGATTACAATTTTTTGGTGAAAAGATATTTTACTTTTTGGTTTTTGATAATTTAAATTTTGCATAAATAGCTAAATTGGCAAGTTTGTCGGAGGTTCTGATTTGTTTGATTCAATTCTACCCAAGCTTGGAGTTTCAGACACACGACCAGGAAAGTGGAAAATCGTCGCGAGCTCTTCTGAAGTAAGAACAAAGTGCGGACGAACATATGGAGGATAGAACCATGATCTTTGTGCATATGCATCGAGCATTTCTCTTTTTTTCTTCACTGTTTTATTTCCAGAAGGGTCTTGCCAAGGGTAATCAAAGGCTGTTGTGTTATCTGGCTTAAAACCATTTAAAGTAAAAGAATTGTATTGCTTCATTATTCCAGTCAAACCCGTGATGTTCATTCCATCAAAATATTCTTTTGGAGAAAGATATATCGCCCTAATTCCGCAATCAAAACCTTGTTTGCTCAAAGTTCTGTTTATCGCCGCTATTGCAAGTTTGTCTTCTTCTGTCATCGCAAGACGCTTGAACTGATCTTCTCCGGTTGGTTCAAATTTTTTCTTCATTTCTTCTAGAACCTTTTTTGTTCTCTCTCGATAATCGTCATAACCGCCCATTATTCCACCCTTTCGATATGTCCATTTTGAAACACGAACAATAATTTGAAACCAAACCTGTTCGTTTGGACCAATTCCACCCATCCATTCTATCATTGGTGTTATCGGATCAATTCTTTGATTTTCTTCTGTTGACCCAATCGACTTATCGAGCCCGTAATCTGCATAGGTTTTAATCGGATATGGATCTTCTTTTGTTAATTTAAATTCAGTTCCAAAAAGCGCCCATTCTCTTTTGTGCATGTCAGCGATTGCTTCTTCAACATAATCTTCTGCTTCAAAAATTTCTGCTTGAGGATATTGCGCGTAAATCTGAGATTCGATAACGCGACGAAAACCGACAGGTGTTCGGACGAGAAAATGAATTTCGCCACCCAAAGATACAATTTCTAAAGAAAACCAGTTTATAACCCGACCTTGCCAATATTTTTGATAGTTGTTAGCAACACCACCACCCTGAGAAAGTGCGTTTGAAAGAGCAAGCTCCATCGCAGCCGGAGATTTAAAAACTTCTTTTGGAACTTTTATTTCAAGCAAAACCCACTTAACACCAGAAAGCCAATCTTCTCTTACATAATTAACCCAAAGTTTCCAACCAAGAAAAACCAAGACAAGAGGCAACCAAAAACGAGCACTACCGAAAATGATAGTTGGAATTCTTTCAAATGTTGCTAGAAAAATATCAGTCTCCATACTTTATTACACTTTTTATTATATCTTATCTTCTTCTGTTTTCTTCACTATCGTAACAGGAATGGTTGTTGTTTTTTCATTACTACTAAAATTTTTAAATACAAAATTCACTTTCCCTTCTTCGATCGGCAAATTGTTAATTGTAAAATGAAATTGTGTAGAAACAGGAGATGGTCCACCTTGCTTTTTAGGAACAAGAAAAGGTCTTCCAACAGAATTATTTTCGGAATCGTAAATTTCGAGCTTTGCAACATAATTCAAAAAAGGTTCCCAACCACAACCACTTATATATCCAGAAACCTCCAAAGGCAAAGAAGCTTCAGAATCAATTTGTGGACTTGTAACAGAAATTCCGCAGTAAAGCTCTGAAGTGTCGACTGTCGCCACCGGAATAACTGGATTATTTTCTATTTTTGAGTTTGTGAAAATAAAAAGCAAAAATCCAAAAAGCACCACGATAAGAAGTATCAGAAAAAGTTCGATAGTTATAAGTGTTTTTTTCACATAAATATTATACAACAAAATTCCCCACAAGCCTGTGGGGAATTTTGCATTATTTTATTTTAAAACTGTGTATTTTCCGTCTGGAAGTTTTTTGAAGAATTTTGAGTTTTGTAGATTTACTAGAATTGTATTTCTTTTTAGAAATCTTTCTTTCAAAACAGCATCGACAACTTCATCTTTTGTCATTGGACCGTTTGCAACCAAAATATCTTTGATCACATCTCTCACGATTCCAGGTTTGTATCCCCATTCTCTAAGAGCGTATTTTCCTCGTCCAACCAAAACGAATCTTGGATCTTTGATAAGTTCGTTGTGAGTTGTTGCCGCTAAAGTTTTCTTACCGAAAGTTTTTGTGATAGCTTCTGCAACCTCTTTAAAGTGCATTGGTTCTCCGTGTTTTCTCAAAACCAAGAAAGTGTAATCTTTAACTCCTCGAGTTTTTACATTTTTTGATTCTGCTCTTCCCCATTCGTTTAGAGGGTTTTTTGCAATCTTCTTAGAAATTCGTAGCCATCGTCTTAGGATTTCTTCATCTCTGTATTCATCTGAAACTTCTTTGATGTGTCCCAAAAATCGGCCAATCATTTCATTTTCAACGACAAGTTCATCAGCACTTAGAGATTTGTAAAGATTTTTAAGTGCGCTATGGATTGACTCAACAGCATCGTTTTCTACAGCCCATCGTGTTTTAAAATGATCGTCTTCTTTGTGTTGAGTAAAAGCGTCCCCGAGTACAAGGTAAAAGTTTATATGGTTTTGAACAGATTTGTCATCTGAAATGTGTTCCAATAATTCTCCTTCATGAACAACAGAACCAAGAGAATGGATCAAATCTTTTAATTCTTCAAAAACAGCTTCTTCAGACTTCATTGCGTCTGATTTTCTAATAGAAGCAAGAGCTGCGTTTTCAATTTGTCTTACTCTCTCTCTTGTAATGCCATATTTTTGTCCAATAGCCTCAAGAGTTTTTCTCTTTGTATCATCGCCCAAACCATATCGATTTGAGATAATATCAAGCGATCTGTCTTTTAGGACAGACAAGAGCTTTTTGCTTGTATTCTTTGGTCTAAATGAAATAATTGCCATAAATATTAACTTTTACTATAAGATTTCATTATTCTATCATTAATACAATTTTATGTCAAATATTTGTGTGACTTTTAAAAAAGATTCGTAATATCACGAAAAGTGATGAAAATCATGAGGGCGATGAGAGCGATAAAACCAACTGAGTTTAGCGTGTTAGTTATTTTAGGAGAAATCCTTCCACCTTTTATTTTTTCGATAATTAAAAACAAAATTCTACCACCATCGAGCGCCGGAAAAGGTATCAAGTTTATTACACCAAGATTTATAGAAATAAGCGCGACGAACATCAGTAGATAAACAATACCAAGATTACTTGCGTCCCCCACCAAAGAAACTATCCCGACAGGTCCAGTTAAATTTGATACATCCGCCTCGCCTTTAAAAGCATCGACAATCAAATTCCAAAGCCCGGCAGTAATTTGCCAAATCATATCGCCTGTAACTTTAAAACTTTCGATAATTCCTTTAAAAAACGGCGGCTTGTAAATTCCAACTTTTTGAATTCCAACTCCCACAGCTTGTTTACCTTCGATTTCAAAATCACTAATATAAATATTTTTTTCTATAACATTTCCATCTCTTTTTATATCAAGCTCGATGATGTCGCCCTCTTTTACATTTTCAAATGGAACATCTGTCAGTGAATCAAAAGAGGCTCCCTGCCAAGTTACAGATTCAATAGTGTCGCCAACAGAAATTCCCGCATCATCAGCTGGAGAATCTTTTGCAACTTCTATGATTATGTTTTGTACATTAACAATATTGTCTTCATATGAAGAATCGACAGAAGAAGGCAGACCAATAAAAACAGAAACTAGGATTACGAACCAAGCAAAAATAAAATTAAAAAGTGGACCAGCGAACATTACGCTAGCTTGGGCAAATTTTGACTTGCTTGTCAGAGCAACACTTTTGTTTTCACCGTTTAAAGATTCGTCGTCCGGATCTTCACCGAAAATTTTCACAAATCCTCCGAAAGGAATCCAGTTTAAAGTAAAAAGTGTTCCTTTTTTCTTAAACAAAACTTTTGCACGCGGAGGATAACCCAGGCCAAACTCATCGACTCTGATTCCCCATTTTTTTGCAACAATAAAATGACCGTATTCGTGAACGATTATCAAAACTGCAAGTATTAGTATGAAAATTATTACAGACATTATTTACCAAGAACCACAGATTCTTTTTGACCAAAAATATCTTCAAGAATCTTGTTTGTATCGTCGACTTGTTTTTGAACTTCTGCTTTTGCAAACTTAATATCATCTTCCGATGTTCCACCTTCTCCTTCTTTTGCATCAATATCTTTCATTGCTGATTCTCTTTCTTTTCTTACAGAAACACGAGCGTCTTCTAGTTTGCCTTTTAAAACTTTTACAAGCTTCTCTCTTGTCTCTCCTGTGAGCTGAGGGAAAATTACTCGCAACCCTGCGTCGTCTGTTGCAACAGAAAGACCAATATCAGAAGCGATAATTCCATTTTCGATTTCTTTTAGCTGACTTTTATCCCAAGGAACAACTCGAAGAGTTTTAGGATCTTCTATAGAAATAGAAGCGACGTTTTTAATAGGCTGACGTGTTCCATAAGAGTCAACTGTGATTCCGTCCAAAACAGATGGATTTGCCTGACCAGTATGTAAAGAAGAATATTCTTTTTTAAGCCAATCTGTGACTTTTACCAGGTTCTCTTTAAAAATATTTGAATTGTATACCATAAAAATATAGTAACAGATTTTAAAAATAAAAGCACGGCGGGCAAAGCCTGCCGTGCCAAAATCCTAAAAAGTCAACGCCAATGTCTCCAAAAGATTTTTGACCAACGAACCTTGATCGTGAATATAGTCTTTAATTTTCCAAATAAGCGAAATATCGAACTCTTCCCTGTTTTCTTTTTTTGAAACTAACTTCTCTAATTCATTCAAAAAAGAAACAACGTAGACTTTTAACGAAGTTGTATTTTCTTCTTTTTCAAATTTTTTAATTATTTTTGAAACAAGCGACAATCTTTCTTCTTTCTCTTTACTCAAAAAATCTTTCGCAAGTTTTTCTAATTCTGTTTTTTCTGACAAACTTTCTGTTTTTAAAATAAAAAGTCTCGATTTTAAGGTATCAATCAAAATAGAGGTTATTGGAGTAACAATAAAAAAATGAACGTTTGGCGTCGGTTCTTCCAAAACTTTCAAAAGTGCATTTTGCGATTCTCTTGAAAAATATTTTGTAGAAATTAAAATTATTTTTTTGCCTCCAGAAAAAGATTTTTGAGATTGAAAACTTTTTACTTCTCTGGCATCTTCAATACTGAAAGTGTCTGTTTCTTTTAAGAAAAAGTCAGGGTTGCCGGACGTTTTAAATCCAAAGCTTTCTAGAACAGAAATAATTTCCGGCAAAAGAGAAAGTTCCGACTCAATCAAATAAGCGTGATGTAAATTTTTATTATCGAGTGTAAACATAATTAACGTTTAGCAATAATCGAACGTTTGTATGTATCCAAGTGCTCCAAGGCAATACCAGTTCCTTTTACAACACAGAAAAGCGGATCGTCGGCAAGTCTCGCCTTTACTCCAGTTCTTCGGTAAACAAGTTCTGGTAAATTTCGAAGCATTGAAGATCCTCCCGTCATGATTATCCCTTGATCAATTATATCACTTGCCAGCTCTGGAGGAGTTTCTTGCAAAACATCTTTAATAGCTTTTATGATAAGTTTTAGTTCTTTATCGATCGCTTGAACGATTTCGTTTGTTGTAATTCTGGCAGTTCTTGGCAAACCTTGAACAAAATCTCGTCCTTTAATAGTTGCCACCAAAGGATCTTCCAAAGTTATTGCTGAACCAATTTTAATTTTCACCTGTTCTGCAGTTCGGTCACCAATAGCCAAGTTAAAAGTTTTTTTAATATAATCGGCGATAGCATGATCAATTTTGTTTCCAGCGCATTTCACTGAATTTGCCGCAACAATACCGCCAAGAGAAATCACCGCCACGTCTGTTGTCCCACCACCAATATCCACCACCATGTGACCTTTTGATTCGTGAATTGGAATCCCGGCACCAATAGCAGCCAAGATTGGCTCTTTAACAACATATGCATTTTTCGCACCAGCTTTGATAGCTGCTTCAACCACCGCTCGACGTTCTGTCGAAGTCACGCCCGCCGGAACAGAGATCATTACTTCTGGTTTTATAATATTAAAACCAAGCGCTTTGTTCATAAAATATCGAAGCATGGCTTCTGTCACACGATAATCGGCAATCACACCATCTTTCATCGGACGATACGCGATAATATTTTCTGGAGTTCGTCCAATCATTTGCTTTGCCTCAAGACCAATAGCGAGAATTTTATTATCTTGCTCAGACACAGCCACAACAGCTGGTTCGTTTAGCACGATTCCTTTCCCAGGAACAAAAACAAGCGTATTTGCAGTCCCAAGATCTATTCCTAATTTCTTACTGAAAAATCCCATAAGTTAAAGGATTATAGCATTTTTATATTTACCCGAAAGCTCTTGACAATAAATAAAATTACGATGATTATTTTGTGCTAAAATTCAAATATGTTTCCTGAAGATAAAGAAAGAGGTCAAAAATTTATAGATACTTTAAATGAATTTGGTTTTAATAAAAAAGATATTTGTATAGCCATTATTGATTTAAAAGAAAAAGAGCCGAAAATTTTTGGTTACAATTTTGATAAATTTATTTACCCAGCTTCTGTTTATAAAATTTTCATTGGCACAGAGGTTCTCAGAAAAATTGATATTGGAGAATTTTCACTTGATCAAATAATTGAAATCAAAGCTCCAAACGATGTCGACAAAGATATTAGTCTTTTCCCTGGCGATACACGTAAACTTTTAAAATCTGGAGAAAAATTTTCTATAAATTATTTACTTGATTTAATGCTTTCGCGAAGCGACAACACCGCTTCAAATGTTCTAATAGACTTAGTGGGAAGAGAAAATATAAATAAAAATATAATTCAAAAATACAACTGGAACGGGAGTGAAGTTACAAGAAAATTTCTAGGCAGAGAAAAAGAAGAAGAAAAATATCGGTACTCTGAATCCACGAAGACATGTGCGTGTCATGTTGCTGAGTTTTTTTATCTGGTCGAAAAAAATGAACTTATTTCGCCATTTGTTTCAAAAAAATTAAAGAAATATATGCTGGGTTGGAATAAGCATGGAAAACAAGGCTTGTCTCTTTCAGAATATACTTCATATTTTAGAAAAGGTGGATGGTTTGAAACAAATCTTTATAAAAAAAATATTTTATCTGCAGTTAAAAATATTTTTACAAAAAGCTGGGCACTAATACGCTGGAGCCATGATACAGGAGTGATAAAAGGTAAAAATTCTCACTATGTTGTTTCTGTGTTTACTATTAGCAAGCAAGTAAATCCATATAAACAATTCCCTATGGAAAAACTAGCGAAGCTAATTTTTAATTTTATGGAAAAATAACCCATATACAAAAAACCATGTTTATGTTAGATTTTTAAACGGACCAAACAAAACATACACCATGACGCCAAAAGAGCTAACCCGGAACAAGGAACTTTCAGATAGCCTTTATGTATCCATGGGTATGAAAATTGAAGTTCCCAATTTCGAGATGATAACAAGTACAAACTCTGATAAATACAGAAGCATATCTGGAGTAAAAGATCTTGTTTTTGAATGGAGTGACGAAAACAATCAACACACCAAGACAAAACACTACAGTAAGATTGATGAACATGTTACTTCAGCACTTTTGAGAAATAACCTTTTTCACTATTACGACAGGATTGGCATACTATTCAAGAAAACCAAGTTAAAAGAAATAGGTACCAGAACGGAATACACCACGATAATAGAGATATGCGTTCGTGCATAAACGCCAGCGAAAAGCTGGTAAAGAGAACAGGTGCGCCCGAAGGGCGCACCTTCTTTTTTAACTAATTTCTGCACCAAGATCAGACAGTCTTTCCACTATTTTTTCATAACCTCTGTGAATTTGACTTGCATTGTTTATTACACTTTCACCTTTTGCAGAAAGAGCCGCTATCAAAAGAGCCATTCCAGCGCGAATATCAGGCGATGCCATATTCAAACCAATTAAATCATTTTTTCTATTGTTTCCAATCACTGTGACTTCTTGGTGATGTGACATAACAATTTCTGCACCCATTTGATTTAAAACGTCACAGAAAAGTAAACGTCTGTCGAACATACGTTGACGGAAAGTCACAGAACCTTTTGCAAAAACACTCATAACAATAAGACTACTAATATGGTCTGGAGAAAGTCCTGGCCATTTATCATCATAAATAACTCTTATACTTTTTCCACGAGCCGAAGGTGTTTGAATCGAGAATTCTTTATGTTCTGGAATAAAAAGTCCGTCTTCCCTTTCTTCTATTTTAGTGCCAAGTTTTTGAAAAATTATATTTGCAATATCTCCAAGATGAGAAAGTTTAGCACCCTCAATCAAAATCCCATCACCGCAAACAACTGCTAAGGAAATAAGACTTCCAATTTCTATCATGTCGGGCAAAAGTTCGTGTTCTGTTCCAGAAAGTTTTTCTACTGATTTTATTTTAAGTAAATTTGTTCCAGCCCCAGAAATATTTGCACCCATTTTGTTTAACATTTTACAAAGTTGCTCTATATATGGCTCACAAGCTGAGTTGAAAATTTCTAATTCATGTGGAGATTCTTTTTGTAAAACACTTGCAAGTATTACGTTTGCTGTTCCTGTCACAGAGGCCTCACGAAGTGTTATTCTTTTTGAATTTATTTTTTTAAATTCAATTTTTTGCAAATCAACTTCTTTTTGGAAAGTTGCGCCAATATCAACAAAACCTCGAAGGTGAGTTGTTACAGGACGAACACCAATCTTGTCTCCACCAGGCTCTTGAAGATAACCCAAACCAAAACGTCCAAGCATGGCACCTGCAACCATGAGTGATCCTCGAAGCTTAGAAAAAGAATCAGAAAATTCTTTTGTTTGCATTTTAGAAACATCAATTCCGGAAGAATCAAAAACATACTCTCCGGGTAAAGAATTTTCTATTTTTACACCAATAATTTTTAAAATATCAAAAAGATTTCTAATATCTAAAATATCTGGAATATTTTTTATCGTAACTTTTTCAGAAGTCAAAAGAGCGGCAGCAATAACCTGAAAAGCTTCGTTTTTTGCACCTTGTGGGCGGATTTTTCCTTTTAATTTTTTACCGCCAACTATTTTTAAACTATCTTTAAAATCTTGCATTTTACTTTTTAAAACTAAAGTATTTTTTAATGTCGTTTTCGTTTTCTTTTTTGAATTTTTCAAATTCTTCAACGCTTTTTATATTTTCGCTTAAATTCGCACTTTTTTGAAGACCTAAAACTTTTGCAGGATCGATAACGATAATATTTCCCTTTTCATCACGAAATTCAAGCTGAAGATGAAGATGCACGTGAACACCTTCTGAAATCCCAGAACTTCCCATTCCACCCAAAACATCTGTTTTTTTAATTTCAATACTTGGATAATGATTAAAACTAATTTGTCTTAACATTTTTTGATATGAAGAAAATTTCACCGCAGTGTTTTTCAAATGCATATAAATAGAGTAAAGTTTGAAACCATCTTCTGTTACAACTTTTGGATGAGAAAGAAAAACATAATTTCCGTTTACAAGACCAAAACCAGAATATTCTAAAATCCCATCCAAAATTGGAGTCACCTGAGTTTTTGACTTATCACTAATATCAAGTCCTAGATGAAAATAATTTGGTTCAAGTTTTATCGGATGAAAACGAAAACCAAAATATCCAAAATATGGATTTATTTTTTCTTGTGCATCCAAAACAGGAAAAGCAAAATCAAATCGTGAAGTTAGAGCTCCATAAAAAGCTTCCCAAAATTCATTGTATTCTTCGTCTGGAACCAAGTGTTTGTCTTTTCCAGCATCAGCCCCGGGGCGACTTTTAACTCTTTCAAAAATGGCAGGTAAAAATTTCATTGGTCAATTTTAGCATAAATGTCAATCTGTCTAAAACAATTTATTTAATGCTAAAATGCAGGTATGAAGATAGTTACTATTGTCCCGTTTGTAAAAGCTTTAAATGCAGAAAAATTAACATATTTTTCTGGCAAAGAAATATCTGTGGGAGACATTGTAACTGCGCCCCTCAGGAACAAAGAAATCGAAGGAATGGTTTTGCAAGTCGAAGATATTAGCGCCCAAAAGGGTGATATAAAAGAAGCGGATTTTAATCTAAAAAAAATAATAAAAATAAAAGGAAGTTCTGTCTTTCTTCCATCTTTTTTAAAATCGTGCGATTTGGTAAAAGACTATTTTGTCGCCAGCACCGGACAAGTTTTAAATACTCTTGTGCCATCTTTACTTTTTACAAACTATCAAGAAATAAATAAAAAAAGTGTTAATGATCATGTTCGTGGACCACTCGCCAGAGAAAAATATTCTTTTCAAGCGCCGACAGAAGACAGGCTCGTTATTTTCAAAACATATATTCGAGAATCTTTTGCAAAAAAAGAATCTGTGTATTTGTGCTTTCCAAATATAAGCGACGCAAAATATTTTTATGAATCTCTTCAAAAAGGAATCGAAGAATATTCTTTTTTAATCCACGGCGGCTCTTCAAAAAAAGAATTTATAGAAAAATATAATAAAATAGTCGATAGCGAACACCCTGTTGTTATTTTCTCGACGCCGAGCTTCTTTTTTGTACCGAGAAATGATTTTGGAACAATAATAATAGAAAGAGAAAGTTCTGGTGGATATGTTTCTCTTCAAAAACCGTATTTAGATGCTCGGATTTTTGCCGAAGCTCTTTCGTATGAACAAAATACAAAAATAATTTTTGCAGATTCAATCTTGCGCACAGAAACGATTTGGAAAACAAGAACTGGAGAGCTCTCAGAATTTCGTCCACTAAATTTCAGACTTCCGGAAAAAGAAGAGGAGGAAATAATCGACATGAAAGAAAACAAAAACAAAGACTTTCAAATTATTTCAAAAAAAGTTTTTCAAAAAATTAAACAAACGATGCAAAACGGAAGCAGAATATTTTTGTTTACGCTTCGAAAGGGCTATGCGACAACAACAATCTGCAACGACTGCGGAAACGTTGTCACAGAAAACGGCGAACCAGTTATTTTATACGAAGACAGAGAAAAAGGTATTAGATATTTTAAAACAATAAAAACCAAAAAAATAATTAGTGCCGAAAAACTTTGTGAAAATTGCGGTGGATGGAATTTAGCGACTCTTGGGATTGGAACTCAGAAAGTTTATGAAGAGGTTTTGAAAATTACCGAAAAAGAAAGAGTTTTTTTGATGGACAAAGAAACTGTAAAATCAGAAAAAGATGCTGAAAAGATAATGAAGACGTTTGAAAGTACACCGGGATCAATTTTGATTGGAACCGAACTTGCTTTTTTCTATGCAAAACAAGAAATTGAAAATGTTGCCGTTATTTCTTTTGACAGTCTTTTCAATATTCCAAACTACAACATTTATGAAAAAATTATTGATCTGATTGTTCTATTAAATTCATACACAAAAAAGAGTCTTTTGGTTCAAACACGAAATCCTGATGAAAAAGTTTTACTTCATATAAAAAACAGAAATCTTTTACAATTTTACAAAGACGATATTGAAAATAGAAAAAAATATAACTATCCGCCTTTTTATACAATTATAAAAGTGGGCTGTGTTGGAAATTTAGAAGAGAAAGAAAATATAAAAGAATATTTAAACGAATCATATAAAGACTACAGACCTATAATCCAAGAAACAAGAACCGGAAAAACAGAGTTCACTGTCACAATGATAATCAAAATTGAACGAAGTCTGTGGTCAAATCAAATACTCTCACCCGACGGCAAACAAGACAAAGAACTGTTTAAAAAACTAAGGTCTCTTCCCTCTTATTGGTCTATTTGGATAAACCCAGTTCAGCTTTTGTAATACCCACTATTTGGGCCTTGCATTAGTTAAGATACTATGTTAATCTTTCGAAACATATGGCAAAAGCATTACTACAAGTAGCAAAAAAACAAGGAGAAAATAGCGCAAGTTTAATGCGCCGATTTTCACGTAAAGCAAAGGATTCTGGACTAGTTAAGAAAGTTCGATCACTTAGATACGCAGAAAGAAAACTGTCAGCATTCGTACTAAAGAAAAACGCTTTAAAAAGAATTGGAAAACAAGCAGAACGAGAACATCTGCAAAAAATGGGTAAAATAAAGTAATGGAAACTAAAGAGGCTAAAAATCTGATAATAAAAAGAATGACAAAAGGCAAGCTTCCAAGCTTGCCTTTTGTTCGTATAAAAAATGAAATTCTTGGAAAAGAATATTCTTTGAGTATTGTTTTTGTTGATATTAAAACAATCGAAAGTTTGAGTAAACAATTTAAAGGAAACAAGGATCATAAAAATATTTTGAGCTTCCCTTTAGACAAAGACACAGGAGAAATTATTTTAAATCTTCGAACGATAAGAACAGAGGCGAAGAATTTTGATAAAAAATATTTAGAATATTTGGGGTTTTTAGTTATCCACGGAATGCTGCATTTGAAGGGAATGACACATGGTAGTAAAATGGAAGCTGAGGAAAAAAAGTTTGTAAAGATGTTTCATCTTTAATTTTTTCTTTGTTTTAAATTTCAATGTCAAAAAATATAACAGTTGGAATCGATCTTGGGAGTCACTTGGTAAAAGTGATGGTTGTTGAGCATTTGAAAGAAAGAGATAAAAAAACTTCTAGAATTATCGGAACAGGAAAATCTGAAGCCAGAGGAATTAAAAATGGCTACATAAATCAACCAGAAGAAGTTGTCAGAAGTATCATGAAGGCTTTGCGTGAAGCAGAACATAGATCTGGGATAAAAATCCGTCAGGCAACTTTGGCTGTCGGTGGAGTGAGCCTTGAATCAAAACTTGCAAAAGGAACAGCGATAATTTCTCGTGCCGACAATGAAGTCTCTGCGCTCGATGTTCAAAATGCTGTTAGAGAAAGTGAACAAGGTCTAAAACTTTTAAATAGGCACGTTATAGACTCTATTCCCTACGTTTACAAACTAGACGGAAAAGATTTGTTTGGGAGACCAGAAGGACTTCGTGGAGTAAAACTTGAAGTCACAAGTCTTTTCGTAACTTGCATAAACCAACATTTGGAAGCTTTGGTAAATTCTGTAAACAATGCCGGTGTGGATGTTGTGGACGTGATAGCGGCGCCGCTTGCTTCGAGTGTTGCTGTTTTGTCAGCTCAGCAAAAAACAGCAGGTTGTATTTTGGTTGATATTGGTTCTGAAACCGTCTCTCTTTCTGTTTTTGAAGATGGAGATATTATTTCTATAAAAGTTCTCCCTCTTGGCGGAATGGATATAACAAAAGATTTGGCGCTTGGGCTTAAAATAAGCTTGGATGAAGCAGAGAAAATCAAAAAAGGAGAAATTACTGGAAACTTTAGTCAAAGAGAAGTTGAAGAAATTGCCGAAGCTAGAATTACAGAATTTTTTGAAATTATTCAAAAGTTTTTGAAAAAAATAAACAAAGACGGAAGATTGGCCGGTGGAGCTATTATTGTCGGAGGTGCAACAAACAACGAAATGACAGAAAGAATTGCAAAAGATATTTTAAATTTACCTATAACAATGGCGGGATCTATTGGTTCCGGGGTTTTAAAAGATCCAGCTTGGTATGTTGTTTATGGACTTTGTATGTCTGGAAAATACAATCAAGGTCACAACAGCTACTCAAATCCTTTTGTTAAAATAATGAAATCAATCGGAGACTTTTTCAAAAATATGGCAAAACAACTGATGCCGTAAAGGAAAGCTTTTAGCTTTTAGAAGTTAGCTTTTAGCAAAAGAGCGCGGGCCTTCGGCCCGCGCTCTTTTGATTTAATATCTAAATTCTGTCGATATATCGATAGAATTTAGATATGGGCATTTTAGGGCGCGCCTCCGGCGCGCCCTTTTCTCACTAAAAACATAAAAAAACAATAAACTTGTCAACCCTTTTC
>CAZOPP010000005.1:0-21714 GCA_964581875.1 uncultured Candidatus Saccharibacteria bacterium | reverse complement strand
GAGTCTCTTAAGTTTCTAGCTGTACCGCCGGCTTTTCTATGTGCCATACTATACTTATTTTCTTAATATTGCCTTAATTTGTAAGGAAATATCTGAATCTTTACTTAAATAATAACGAGCACAAGTATACGATATATGGTTAAAAAATGCAAGTCTTTTTCAATAAATGGGGGATAGGGGAATCAGGGCTTATTTTTATATATTTTCCACCTAAATCTAAGCCATTTATACAATATTTATGCTTTAATGAATATATGAAAAAAGAGTATATCGTCATTATAATCATCCTCCTTGTCGGAATTTTGTCTTTTGGACTTGGGAGAATGTCTGCTTTAGAACAGGGCAGAAATGATAGCGAAGTTGAATTTATCGTTCCAAGTCTTTCAAAAATTGATATGAATTTTAAAAGTTTTGGCTATGTTGCTTCTATAAATGGAACAAAGTATTACCCAAGGGGGTGTAAGGCGGTGAATAGAATAAAGGTGACAAACAGAATTTATTTTAAGAGTAGAGAAGACGCAAAAAAGTCAGGATACGACTACACAAGCTCTTGTTAAGAAGGAGATTGACTTTAAAGCTAAATATATTAATCTTTTATACGAACCCCTGAAACTCTTAAGTCATGAAGAAAAAAGCTGAGGCTTTCAAAATGGCAGCTTTTCTGATGGATGGATTGTTCTTGTTGGTTATATTATTTGCGTCTCTAGCCACGCTCTATTTTTCAATCAAGGTATTAGGATTTCTCGGTAGAGATATATTTCCAATGTCACTAAAGAAATTTTCATTTTTAGTGATTCCAACGGGATTAGTATTTATAATTCCTAGGTATGTATACATCTATTTTTTAAAGGGAAGGATACCAATTATTCGAAATTATGGATTCTGGAAGTCTCGAAATAGACCTCCGAGAAAGAAGCCCGTCTCATAGACGCGGCTTCTTCTTTTTTATGTGGCATGGTAAGGGAAGTGGGTAAAATATTTAATTGATAAATATAAAATAAAAAATATTTATCTAAAATAAATTTTAGGTGTAGGAGTTATAGGGGAAGTAGGGTTTTTAATTAATTTTAATTAAATAAGTATCTATGGTTCTTTATTATACTAACGTCGCACAATATATCTTTTACGACGCTTGTTATTTATAAATAAGGCTGTATTCAGGCTAACCCCTTCCCCTTCAATTAAAAATTTAAAAAACTTAAATTGACTAAATTTATTTATTTTTTGATTCCATGAAGGTTAAAGCTTTCCCCTTCTTGTCTCCTCGTCCGGTTCGGCCAATTCTGTGAATATAGTCTTCGTCCGTGGCTGGAATATCGTAATTGATAACATGACTTACATCAGGAATATCTAAACCTCTTGCAGCCACATCGGTTGCCACGAGCGTTTGTATTTGATTTTTCTTAAAAAGATTAAGCACGCTTTGTCTTTGAGATTGACGTTTGTCGCCATGAATTGAGCCAGATTTAAATCCACGCTTGTTTAAATTGTTCGATAGCTTTTCAACCCCGTGCTTTGTTCTTCCGAAAATTAAAACTTTTTGAAATTCAGGACTGATTAAAAGGTCGTGCAAGACTTCAATTTTATCTAAACCGGGTTTAACCATAACAACATCTTGTTCAATGTTTTTTGAAGTGTCCCCTGTCTTAACAGAAATTTTTACAGGATCTTTTAAGAAATCTTTTATAAGTTTTTCAATTTCTGGAGAAAGTGTTGCAGAGAAAAATAAAGTTTGTTTATTTTCTGGCATTTGACTCATCATAAAACGCATATCGTTTACAAATCCCATATCAAGCATTCTGTCTGCTTCATCTAAAACAATTGTATTGAAAAGTGACAGGTCTAATACTTTACGATCAATTAAATCTTTAAATCGCCCCGGTGTACCAATAACAAAGTTGTTGTTCATTTTTAAATCTTTGATTTGTCTGTAGATTGGCATACCACCAACGCAACAAACAGAATACATTTTTTCCATTCTAAAAGCTCGAAATTCATCGTTAATTTGAAGAGCGAGTTCTCGTGTCGGAACAACAATTAAAATTTTCTCAGAAGGATTATTTAAGACTTTGTGAATAGTTGGGATAAGAAAGGCTCCAGTCTTCCCTGTTCCTGTATTTGCAATTCCAACGACGTCTTTTCCCTTCAAAGCTTCAGGAATAGATTTGTCTTGAATTGGTGTAGGTGTTTTATAACCGCGTTGAATAATATTTTTTTTAAGTCTTTCATCAATCAAAAAATCAGAAAAGGTGTGCTTAGGCACAAAAACCTCCACAGCTTCTGGTGTCGTCACTTTGTTTATGAATTTCGATACATCAGCGTTACTTATCTGGCCAAAGCGCTTTTTCCCTCCTCTTTTACTGTTATTTTTTCCACGAAATTTATTAGAAAAATTACGTTTACCTTTAAAATTTGATTTCTTCGATTTATTAAATTTTTTACTTTGCATACTAAAAAGACTGCTTAGAAATAAAGGAGATTTCGATTTCTCCGTGCAGTCTTTGATAAAAAGTAAGGCGACTGCCTCTTTAAGAATTAAGGTTTTTCCTATTCAAGAAGAATCTTACAATGGCTAAATAGTAGCATATATAGTTTAATATGTCAATCTACATATTAAACTCGTCGATTTTCTTATATTCTTGCAAAGGAGAATTATTATCTGGCGAACCTTCTTCAAATTCTTGCTTCATTAAAATATAGGAACCCTCACCTTTTATTATTTTAAAACGTTCACCAAATCCGGCATAGTAGCATTGAACGTTTTCGGTTCCAGGTAATGTGTCTGAGTCGGCTTCAGGTAGGGTATTGCATCCACCAGGAACAGTTTCAATAAACTTCCTCTCTTCCCCACTACCTGGATATTTTATTTTTAAATAAATATCTGTGCTTGGATTTCCATCAAGATTTAAGGTTTTTGAATCATTGAATTCCCATGAAAAAGTTACAGGCCCTGATTTATCTAAAATTTTCACAGAATCTGTCACAGAAAAAACACCAACAATATTATACTTTTGTAAATGATCAGAGCTCAACATTTCTATTGGAGTCACAAGTCCCCATGCGCTAAAGCGATCTCCGCTTTGTATTTCTGGAGGAACTTGAGACATAAGCATGAAGTCCAAAGAATAGTATTTCCCTTCATCAGTTTTAAAACCAATGGCACATTCAAGAGTTTGTGGACCCGAAGTGTCTTTATGAGGTAAACAAGTTTGTGTTCCAGAAAGATTGGCTCTATAAGAGGTGATGCCAGATGGGTTTTCTTGTTTTTCTTCGTATATACGATTATTTAAAAATTTAAAACCAAAAAAAGCAAAAACCAAAACAATTAAAATTAAAAATCCAATTCCTTTTCCAACAAAAAATTTTCTAGCTATCATATTTTAAATATAACATTGTATTTAATAAACTACCACCAAAGACCTTTTAGTGTCTGTAATTTCATTTTTTGACGAGTTATTGGCCCAAAGTATCCAGCAGTTGGGAAAATATTGTTTTTACTTTGATAGTCCTTTAATGCTTTTTGTGTTTTTGGTCCGAAATAATCTGTTTCTTGTCCGTTTGATCCAGCGCCCAAATTAGAAACAAAATATCCATTTAATATATTGATATGTTTCTGTATTAGTCGCGCGAACATTATTGAATCCTAAAAAATAAAAAAACAATCCAACTAAAGTAAATATAGGGATTGTCCATTTATATTTTGTTTAAAAACACGCAATTGGCGCATATAAGTTATCGATACAAGAGATATTATACACCACGTTTTTCTTTATGAAGAATTTTAATGTGAGTTTAAATTAGTTCCCTCTGGGCTGATATGGCTGATAATTGTCTATGTAGTCCGGGATGCTTTGGTAAGGCAAATCACCCTGAAGTTCAAAATTTGTGGCAGATTCACCGTTTCTAATTCTTTGCATATTTAAAACAAAACTATCCCAAATTAAATTCACAAAAACATCATTCCAAATATATTCCGCTGGTTCTCTCAAATATCTATTCCAAAATCCAGCCACTCCAGTAGATACATAAGAAACATTGTCTTGAACGTCTTCATTTCCAGCAATATCTTCTTCAATATTTATTCCGAACATTCCTAGCGCAACAATAAGCAAAATCACAACAACAAGTGTTCGAAGATTTATAAAACCAGCTCTAAAATTCATAATATTATTGTATCAATAAATTAATTTATTGCGCCCTCTTTCCTGAGGATAAAAATTTTATTTTCTTTTCCGCGATTATATTCCCCTGTTTTCCCATCACTTTTTATAACCCTGTGACAAGGAATATCTTCTCTATAATTTTTCTTTAAAATACTTCCGACAGCTCGGTAAGCTTTCGGACTTCCAGCCTTTTTAGCAACTTCTTTATAAGAAAGTGTCTTTCCTTTTGGTATTTTACTCACAACAAGCAAGACTTTTTCTGTGAAAGTTTTCATTTTATTTAAACATTGCGTCAGTTGCTTTTGGTAAATAGTCGAGAGGATTTAAATATTGAGAACCAGCAACAACTGGCGTCGTATACATTTTTCCAGGACAGCCTGCACTCGGCCAAGTTTTTATCGAAACAAGTGAAGCTGGCATAAGTCCAACGTGTAAGTGTGGTGCTGTTGAGTATCCTGTATTTCCGCTATAAGCAACTAAGTCACCAGCTTTTACCCTCTGACCCTTGCTTACAGTCGAAGAAGTTAAGTGAAAGAAAGTATTTGCTAAACCATTATCGTATTTAATCAAAACCCAAATTCCTGTACTCGCTCGCGGACAAACACCATCTGTGTCTCCTGTTCCTAGAACAACTCCATCAGCCATAGCAAAAACTTTGTCGTTGTTTGCTCTAAAATCAACTCCTGCATGTTTTCCCTGCCAAGCCCCAGTTCTATAATTATAAAGCGTTGGAGAATCGTCTGTCAGACCAAATCTTTGCGTAATCAAAACAGAAGCAAGCGGCCAAGCCAAAATGCCATTTTTAGGTTTTGGATAAGAAGAAGGATCCAACTGAAACTGAATTTTTGATTCCAAATCTTGAAGCTCGGCCTCGAACTGTACTCGAAGCTTTTCTTTTTCTGCAATAATTTTTTGATATTCGGCTTCTTGATTTTTAGTTTCTTTCAAAAGCGCTTCTTTTTCACTTTTGTTTTTTTCGACAACAACTTTCTGACCATTCACTTCAGTTTTATAATCGAGCAATTTACTTTTCGCTTCTTCTTTTTCCAAAATAGTTTCTGACAAACCTTTTTGAATTATTCGAAGCTCAGAAACATTTTCTCGAAGTTTTTTGTGAAAATCGATTATCTCATTTGTTTCGTTTAAAGCGTCAGAGAAATTTTTCTTAGACAAAATTTTATAAGTAATATTTTCAGCATCGATTTCGTGCATTCTTTTTATTCCAGAACTAATAGCTTTTTTCGCTTTGTTTATTGAAGTTTCTTTGTCGCCAATTTCAATTTCCAAAATCGAAATCGAATTATTTGTAGATTTTATTTTATCTTCTGCAATCTTTATTTCTGTAAGAAGTTTTTTTCTTGTTGTATCGAGATCAGAGACGGCATTTCCTAAGGTGTTTGATTTGTCATTAATAACTTTAAGTTCTGATTGAAGTTTTTGAAGTTCGAGCTGAAGCGCCTGAACATCGGCATTTCTAGACTTTATTTGACTTTCAAGCTCCGAAACAGACTGCGCAAAAGCCGTAGAAGCCGTGAAAATGCCCATAAAAGCCAATATATAAGCTTGAAGCAGTATTTTACTCATTACCTTCTATAATACCCTATTTAAAAAGCCTCAGTGTGGATAACGTAAAGATAATTTAATACTTGACAAACATATTGAAATATGATATTATATACAAGAACCAACACATTCACCAAACATGAAAAAGCTCCTTATATTGGTGGCACTAGTCACCTTCGCACTGAGTCCTGTGGGAGTAAGTGCATCCAGCACCTCAAACACCGAGGCTTCCGGCCAGGTGGCCGAATATCTCAAACCGCCGAAGAAGCGGTGCGGTGTCAGGAAACAACCGAAGTTCCGTTCCTGCAGGAGCGCAGCCAAGGTCCGCAACAGACGTCATCGTTAGGTCATACAGGCCTGATGATGGAAGACCCCCGCCACGTGCGAGGGTCTTCTTTTTTATCTAAGAAACAATTTCAGAAATCTTTTTATACGCAGTTTCTAATCTTTTTATAGTTTCAACTTTTCCAAATATATAAGCCAAAGTAAAAGGATCTGGAGATTTTGAAAGTCCAGACAAAGCAAACCTCATCGGCCACAAAACATCACCCCTTCCCTTTTCTTCAGCATAATCAAAAACCGAAGACTTAACAGATTCCATACTTTCGAAATTAGCTTTTTCTAAAATAGAAATTAAATCTTTTAAATAATTTTTTGTTTGATATTCGTCAGAATTTTTCCAAATCAAATCTCTTGTTTCGTAACTCGGCAAAGAATTATAGAAAGTAAGATTTTCATTTTTTAAATCGCTAAATTTATGAATTCTTTCGATAAGTGTTGGCCAGGCTCTATCCAAAATCTCTTCAGGAACTTGTGCAAAATGTTTTATTCCTAAAATAATTTCTTCTTTTGATTTTCCTAAAAGATATTGTTTGTTGAACCAGTCGAGTTTTTCAATATTGAAAACTCCACCACCTTTTTGAACTTTTTCCAAAGAAAATTCTTGAATTAGTTCATCCATAGTAAACAACTCCTTTTCCGTTCCAGGATTCCAACCAATAAAAGCCAAGAAATTTATCACAGCTTCTTTGAAATATCCCATATCTTTAAAATCAAGAAGTGCTGTTGCTCCGTGACGCTTTGAAAGCTTTGTTTTATCCGGAGCCAAAACAAGCGGAATGTGCGCATACAAAGGTCTTGTAAATCCAAGAGCCTCTAAAATCAAAATCTGACGTGGCGTGTTCGCAATATGTTCTTGAGCACGAATTATATGACTCACTTCCATCAGTCCGTCGTCTACAACAACAGTTAAATGATAAAGCGGAGTATCGACATCTTTTGCAATAACGAAATCACCAAGATCAGTTGTGTCGACTTCAATCTCGCCTAAAATAATATCGTTGAATTTTATTTTTATATTTGGGTTTTTAAAACGAATTACTTCACTTCTTTTCCCTTCAGCTGCTTCTTCTTTTGAAATATAAGCATTTCCAGAATCAAGAAGTTTTTGAATGTGTTCTTTATAAATTTCTGTTCGCTCTGATTGTCTGTAAAAATGATCGTATTTTAAACCAAGCCAAGAAAAAGAATCGATAATATTTTCTTCAAATTCTGGTTTTGAGCGCTCTTTATCCGTATCTTCAATTCTTAAAATAAATTCTCCGCCATGCTTTTTTGCAAATAAATAAGAAAAAAGAGCAGTTCTTGCAGAACCAACATGAAATTTACCAGTCGGACTTGGCGCCATTCTTGTTATAATTTTTCTTTCTGACATATTTTAGTTTTCGTGAGTTAAAGCAAGTTTTATAATCTCTTCAGCAATTTTGTCTTCGGCATCTTCATGAACGAAGCCCTTAGTTCCCTCTTTCATTTCATTTTGAATTTTTTCGTCTTCCAAAATTCTTTTTATTTCAGAAACAAAAACATGAGGAGTTAAGTTCTTTTCTTCGATAACCTGGCAAGCACCGGTTGCGGCAAAGTTGTAAGCATTTTTTCTTTGGTGATCTCCGTTTGATTTTGAAATCGGGATAATTATAGACGGAACTCCCCAAGATGCAATCTCGGCAATAAATCCAGCACCAGCTCTTGAAACAATAATATTTGCAACACCGGCAGACATTCGAAGAGCAAGTTTATTTAAATACGGATAGCAGTTGTATCTTTTTTTGTTCGGATTGTCTTCCAAAACAACATCGGCCAAACTTTTTACCTCTTCAAAATTTTTAGTTCCAGCTTGGTGGATGATTTGATAATTTTCAATAAGCTCTGGAAGTGAGTTTATCACGACATCGTTAATCGCTTTTGCGCCCTGCGAACCACCAACAATCATTATCGTTTTAAGTCCTGTGTTTAATTTTAAGTATTCATAAGCTCCAACAGGAAGCGGATCACGAACATCTTTTCTAACAATATTTCCAACAAAAACAGTTTTTTCTTTTGGTAAATATTCAACAGCTTCTTTATAAGAAATTGCAATTTTCTTTGCCCATTTTGCTGCCATTTTATTTGCTCTTCCAGGATATGAATCAGATTCGTGGATTACGATTGGAATTCCAAGAAATTTTGCAGCTATAACAACCGGCACGGCAGGATATCCACCCTTGCTAAAAACAACGTCAGGATAAATTTTATAAAGAATAGTTATTGCTTTAAAAATCGCAAAAAAAGTTTTAATCGCATCGAAAATATTTTCTAACGAAAAATAAATTCTGTTTTTTCCAGTTGGAAGTTCGTAGAAAGTTATGTTTGCATCGTCGAGCGCTCTCTGGTCATATGGAGAATCAGAAATATAAATAAGCTCGTGTTGAATTATTTTTTCTCGAAGTGCAATTTGATTTAAGGCATCGGCAACAGAAATCATTGGATAAAAGTGCCCTCCTCCACCACCTGTTAATACTATTTTCATATATTTATTGCAGATTTTTGACGTGAAATATTTAATATAATCCCAACAACAGCAAGTGAGAACATGAGTGATGTTCCACCGTGACTAACGAACACAAGCGGTACTCCCGTCAAAGGAAACGCGCCAATACTCGAGGCAATATTCATAAAAGATTGGGCTATTATCAGTATAACAAGACCGACCACCATAAGTCTAGAAAAGGCGTCGGGTGCATTAAAGGCGATTTTCATACCTCGCAAAGCAAAAGCAATATAAAGCCCAATCAAAATAAATGTCCCAACAAATCCAAACTCTTCACCAATAACTGCAAAAATAGAGTCACCTTGAGGTTCAGGTAAATAAGTGAATTTTTGAACACTTTTTCCAAGACCTCGGCCAAAGATTTGCCCCGATCCAATAGCAATTAAAGATTGATTTAACTGATAAGACGTATCCATCACATCGTGCGCTGGATTTATAAAAGTCATAACACGTTCACGTAAATAAGGTTTTGCCAAAACCATAATTGCAAAAATAAACAAACTAATTCCAGCTGTTCCTAAAATATATTTCCACGGAACACCAGAGGCGACGAGCATTGCACCCGATGCAACCACAATTAAAATGATACTTTTATGATCTGGTTGTTTGACCAAAATTGCCGTTATTATTCCGAGCATAATAAGAAGTGGCAAAACCCCGTATTTTAACTTTTTCGCTTTACTCTTTACCCAAGAAAGCCAGCCTGCAAAATAAAAAATAAAAGAAATTTTCAAAAATTCAACAGGCTGAAAACTTATTCCACCAATATCAATCCAACGAGTTGCGCCGCCGTGCTTTTGACCAAGTCCAGGAATAAAAACCAAAAGCGTGAATAAAATTGACGCGATAAAAAAATAAAAAGCATAATTTCTCCAAAATTTATAAGGAATTCTCGAGCAAACATACATTAAAACAAGTCCAACAACCAAACCAAATGTCTGACTAAACAAAACTCCGGCAAACTTTGCTTCGTTTTTTGCAAGAATTCCGAAAGATGCCGAAACAAAAGAAAAAAGGCCGAACACTAAAAGCGCAATAACAATACCTAAAAATACTGAGTCAACTTTCCCCTTTTGTTGCATTCTTAGATTTTAACATGAAAAGAAAAAAGCGCCCGGTGTTTCCACACACCGAGCGCCCAGGAGTCAGTCCGTATTTGGACTGGGCTTTTCTTTTTCTTCTTCGCGCAACTCCCTAAGCTTATGAAGCTCAAGACGTTCGTACACAAACATATCTCCATACCCAAGTAAATCTTTTTCAATGTCAGAATCATTCAATAAATGATCAATGAGTCTGTTATCTGTCATTTGTCGCCATATAATTGTTCTCAGACTCATATCAGTTCGATTCTCGATTAAAGCAGACTTCAGAGCGGTAAGTCTTGTATGAACATCTTTTTCGAACTTAACCCTCCTTGCCAAGAACTTAAACATACGCTTATGCTCCCAAAGTACCGTGAAAATAAGACAAGTTGGGATAAGGAAGACTACCAAAAATGAAATGCGTACGTGATCAGGATGTAATAAAAAAGCTGAGAAAACCTTGTTTTTTAAAAGGACAACTAATACAACCAACAATAAAACTAAGATGTCTACAGTATTGATGATTGTGCGTCTCATGGTTTCCTGGTTTTCTAAAAATTTACTTAATTTAGAAAACAAAGTCAATCCTTTTAAAGTAATGCAATAACGATACCGCTTATGGCAAACACAACAGATATAATCCAATATCTCATTGTTATTTTTGCTCTTGACCAGCCAATAACCTCAAAATGATGGTGAACTGGAGCAACTTTAAATATTTTTCCTTCTGGTCCGTAAATTTTCTTTGAGATTATTTGTAAAAATGAAGAAAGCGAAGTAAAGAAAAGTGGAAATCCGATAATCGGCAAAAGCAACACTTGGTCTGTTAAAAACGCAATAACAGTGAGTGTAAGAGTCAAAGCAAGCATTCCAGTTTCGCCCATATAAAATCTGGCTGGAGGAATATTAAACCAAAGAAAAGCTAAAATCGCTCCAGATATAACCGCAGAAAAAGCTGCAATATCGATTTGATTTTGGAAAAATGCGATTGTTGCATAAGCCGCAAAAGTTGTAGCCATCACGCCGCCAGCAAGACCGTCTATTCCGTCGATAACACCACTTGAAAAAACTCCAAGCATTATAAGTGCGAAAATTGGTACAAACAAAAGTCCAAGATTTATCGTGCTTTCAGTAAAAGGAATGCTGACAGAACTAATCCCAAGCTTTACAAAAAACCAATACCCAAAAGAAAGTCCGACAAGTGCCACAAAAGAGAACATTATTTTTCTTGGAAATCCGTTTGCAAACCTACCTTTTAAAATAAATGAACACATAAGGTCGTCAGCAAGTCCCCAGAATGCACCTAAAATAAGAGCGATGAAAGGAAGAAGTGTCTGGTTCTTACTTACAAAATTAATTTTTTGAGTTGCAACATTTGGGAAAATTTCCGCCAAAATAAAAAGTATTCCAGCACAAAGTAAAATACTGAGCCAGATTACAACACCGCCAACTCTTGGGGTTTTAAGTTCTTCGTGGTGATTATTTATTTTTTGAAAATCAGAAGAAACATCGCCTGGCCTTACGCCAAATTTATTTACTGGTGCTTCTGCATCGATTTTGTTTTCTTTTCTTGCAACTTTTTTCCAAAGCTTATATTTGTAAAAAAGATTGGTCAGCCCCGGAGTTATTAAAATTCCTAAAATAAAAGTTAGGACAACTGGTAAAAAAAGTTTTATAAGACTTAAATCCATATAATTACAATTCTACTTCATTTATAATTTTTAATGTAGTCTCTGAAAGTTTTTCGATATCTGTGAACCTGTCTGAAAAAGTTGAACCCAAAACATTTGCGATTATCGTTTTTCCTGTCGGGGTTTTAAAAGAAACTATCAAATTTCCACCAGAAATATTTGTAAAACCTGTTTTTGAAGCTGAGATTCCCGCAACAAGTCCCGGGTTTGGATTTGTGTTTACAGCGTTGTGCTCTTTGTTACTCATTGAAAGAAAGGTTTTTGAACTAAATGAAGTTGAAGAAAAAATATCCGGATAATTTGTAACCGCATAATCAAAAAGAGAAACTATTTCTTTTGAAGTGCTGTATCCGCCATTTTTCCCATCTCCTGTATCAAGACCAGACTCGTTATAGAATTTTGTATTAACTAGCCCAAAATCACTAGCTTTTTTATTCATCATTTCAACAAAATTTTTCACAGAATCTTCTTCATTCAAACCAAGTTTATTCCCAATATGCAAAGAAAAAGCTCTTGTTGCATCGTTTGAAGAAGTTATAAGCATGAACCGAAGAAGCTCATCTCTTCCCCATTTTTCATCAGCCAAAAGTCCGTTGTCACCAACCAAACCAAGCGCTTCTTTTTGTATAACAATATTTTCAGAAGAATCTGTTTGGTCCAGAACAACAAGCGCTGTCATTATTTTTGTAAGCGATGCTAAAGGCATAACCTTTTCTACATCTTTACTGTAAATTGCATTTTTGTTTTCTGAATCAAAAATCAAAACAGAAGAAGCTTTTACGTCGAGCGAATCAAAAAAATATCCCAAACGACTATCTGTCATTTCTGAAATCATTTGATTCTGCATCGAAGGACTTAACTCTTCTGAATAAACCTCTTTTCCATAACTGAAAATGTAGGTCGAAGCAAGAATTAAAGTTGCCGCCAAAATCCCAAGACTTTGACGTTCACTTTTTGTAATCTCATCACTTTTACTATATTTCAGTATTTTCATTAGAAAGTTGATCGACTTTTTGTTTTAAACTATTAACAATATTTTCGTAATCTGGAAGCTCGGCGACGCTCGAAACACCAAGATAAGAAAGTAGTTCGAGCGACGGCCTGTAAACCGAATTTCGTGAATCCGTCGATTTGTCTATAAGTCCTCTGATTTGCAGATTACGCAAAATAAACCCAGAATTTACACCTCGAATATAATCAATGTCTGCTCGACTGACATTTTCTTTATACAAAATAATAGAAAGTGTTTCAAGCGAAGCGCGCGAAAGTTCTTTGCTCAATTCTTCTTTACGAAGTTCTTCAAAAAAAGATGAAAGTTCTGGAGAAGTACCGAGCATTATTTCTTTTTCGTTCACAACCAAAGTCAGACCTCTCTCTGTTAACTTTTCTTTTAAAATAGAGACGGAATTTTTTACATCGTCTTCAGTCGCGCCAAAAACTTTTGAAATTTCTTTAAAAGAAACAGGCTCTCCTTTATAGAAAAGAAGTGCTTCAATTTTCGCATCAAGACTAAGTTCTTTATTTTCCATGTTTAATTATTTTCAAAATTTATTTCTGGTAAAACACCATCTTCTCTTTTCTGTTTCTCAATATTTATCTCGCCGTCATCATTTTGAAAAGCTTCCATTATTCCAGATCTAACCAATTCTAACACAGCCAAAAAACTTACGATAACAGTAACCCGCTCTTCTTTTTTGTTTGCAAAATTTTGCCCTTTCCACAAATCATTAAAATTTGTTTTTTCAAAACTTTTTGTAATTCTTTCAGTCAAATCTTCAATCATTTCTTTCAAACTTTTCACTTTCACGACTTCAACTTCTTTTAACTTTTGTTTTCTTGGTTCTGGAATTTCAGAAACAACAGAAAGTCCAAGTTCTCGCATTAAATCTTTTGTGATTTGTTTGTCTGGACTAAAAACTCGCAAATCATTTCTCTTTGAAAGTTTTGAAAAAATAATTTCTTTTCCGTATTTTTTTTGAATTTCCTGACCAATGTCTTGGATAATTTTATACAAACGAAGTCTCGCTTCTAGGTCGTCTATCTGAGACTCTTCTTCCACAGTCAGAGAAATGTTTGGCAAAAGAGATCTGGATTTTATCAAAATAAGTGTCGCCGCAACTGTGATAAAACTCGCATATTGATCAATGTTTTTATTATCCAAACTTTGAACATAACGAATATAATCGTCTGTGATTTCCGCGAGTGAAATTTCATTTATAAAAAGCTTTCGTTTTTCAATCAAACCCAAAAGAACCTCTAAAGGCCCTTCAAATTCTCCATGTTTTACTTTATACAGAGTTTCCGTCACTTATTTATTTTAGCATAGAAAATTTCTTGACTTGGCTTTATTTTAGGGCTATTGTGGAGAAAACACAGCACCATGGAAATCAGAATTAAAACTAGAATCATCAGGTATGATCAGGGTTGCCCTATAGAATCTTGTAATGGTAAACTAACTAGGATAGACAAAACTCCTTACATATATAAGCCGATGGACAATGTTCAGCCAGGAGAGATCGGATCTTCTATCAATCAAAAACCAAATGATCCCGGCACACCCACCTACGACGGAAACTCTATTGTGGAAGTCTCATGCAATACTTGCTATCAATGCTTTAGCTACTCCATCCTGTCTATGGATGCTAAAATACTTTATGACTCCGTAAGAGAAGATTTCAAAAAGATATTACGTTCATGAAGACATGTATGAATAACTGATATCAAGAAAGCCCCGCAAACGCGGGGCTTTTCCAATTTAACTTTTACAAATTTTATTTATCTTTCTTAACTATTTTTATACCAAGCTCTTCTAGTTGTGCATTAGATATTTCACTCGGTGAATCCATCATCGGGTCTCTTCCCTCGCGTGTCTTTGGGAAAGCAATAACTTCTCGGATGTTTGGCTCGTTTTGAAGTATCATCATAAGTCGGTCAAAACCCCAAGCAATTCCTCCATGTGGAGGTGTTCCAGAACCCAAAGCTTTTAACATGTGAGAAAAATTACTTTGGATTTTTTCATCACTGTGTCCCAATATTCCTAAAATATTTTTCAAAATTTCTGGATCATGGGCTCGAACAGATCCACCACCGATTTCAAATCCATTTAAAACAATATCGTATTGTGCCGCCATTATCTCGCCAATATTTTCTCTGTTTTTTAGATTTTCGACATGCTCGGGTTTTGAAAGAGAAAAAGGGTTGTGTGTAAAAGTCCATTCGCCTTGTGCCTGGGGGTCATCTGAAGTTTCGGTTTTTTCAAAGAAAGGAAAATCTACCACCCAACAAAAGGCCAACAAGTTTTCATCTTCTTTATTTTCACGAATATCTGGTCGGTCGTTTCCGTATTTCTCCATTGCTTCTTTGTAAGAAATTTTTGGAAAAGGCACGGCCTGGATTTTCTTTTCTGGATAAAGTTTTGTCACAAGATCAATCAAAAGATTTTCTGTCACAGACATTATCTCTTCTTCAGAAGCAAAAGACATTTCCATATCGAGCTGTGTGAATTCTGGTTGTCTGTCACCTCGCAGGTCTTCGTCACGCATACAACGAGCAAATTGATAGTACCTTTCAATTCCAGCCGACATTAAAAGCTGTTTGTATTGTTGAGGTGACTGTGGGAGCGCGTAGAATTTACCAGGATAGACTCGTGAAGGCACGACATAATCTCGAGCACCTTCTGGGGTAGACTTTGTGAAGATTGGAGTTTCAACTTCTGTGAAATTTTGTTCATCTAGTTTTGACCGAACAAAATTTGCAACCTTGTGGCGCATTCGAAGATTTTTTTGAAGTCGGTCACTTCGTAAATCGATAAATCTATTTTCAAGACGAACTTCTTCGTTTACTTCTCTTGTATCGACACCAATATCAAAAGCTGGAGTTTCTGCTTTGTTTAGAACTTCAATATTTAAAACCTCGACTTCAATGTTTCCATTTAAAACACCTTCTTTTACATTTCTTTCTGGACGTTTATTTATTTTACCCTTTACGGCCACAACCCACTCCGGGCGAGTTTCTTTTGCTGCTTCCATTGCCTCCGAAGAAGGTAAAACAACACCTTGAACAGTTCCAGTCATATCACGAAAATCAAAGAAAATCATTTTCCCTTGGTCACGACGAACCGAAATCCATCCTTGTATTAAAACTTCTTGGTCAACAAATTCTACTAGGTTTTTAATATATGTTCTTTGCATATGAAATCATTTTATCAGAAAATTTAAAAAAATTAAGCTAAAAAGAAAGAGCGCCGACCATTGGTCAGCGCTCCGCCTCATATGAGGTCTTCTGTCACCCTACTGGGCGACTGGTTCGGCCCGCTCCTTGTTGGGAACATAGGCTTTCATCATGGCCACTTTGATGTAGCCAACCCAGCTGGAGACGATCTCCCAAGCCGTGCGAGCCATCTTCACATAGTAGTTCTCCGTGAACTTGCTGTCGGTGAAGACGCCCTTCTTGTACTTGTCGATCATGTCATAGAGATCCATCTCGTTCGTGATCACGATGCGGCCACTGCCAACTGCGGTGTAAACCGCGTTGGTCACGATCGGATCGATGGACGACACCACTTTGCTGAACGGCACTTCACCGGTCATCATCTTCAGCTCTCCGCACTTCTTCTCGGTGTAGCTGGGATCAATGATCACCAGATCGATCGGCGGAATGTGCTTGCCGTTGGAAGACACGATCTCCAGGTCAGTGCTCATCCCGATGAGGATAGCCTCGGGGATACCCACAGCCTTCATCTTCGTATCGGCATAGAAACCGATATTGGGAGTGAACTGGCTGATCAGGATGACCCCATCGAACTGATGCGCCACCTCATCACTGGCGATGACGCGTTTTCCGGTCGCCGCCAGGGCTTTGATGCCCTGAACGAACCCAGGGGTCGTTTCGCCGTTGGAAAGGAACAATGCCACCCCTTTACTGGTTGGGGTCACCACACGCAATACCTTATGCATGAAAGTTGGTTTTTTCTGTAAGACTGAATTACCTCACAGGATATGTATCATAAACAAATAAAAAATATTGTCAACAGCTTATCCACTAAAAGAAAGACCGCCCCGAAAGGGGCGGTCTTTCTTTTAGATAATACTATTTTTAGACTACTGATTAGAATCTTTTAGTTGTCCGTCAAAAACCACTTCACCATTTTGATAAAGAGTTGCTAGAGCTCCCTTATCCCAAAAAACAATAGACCCATCTGCATTTTTATATTCAACTCCTGATAAAGTTGGCTCTCCAGAAGTCAAAGAAACTGTTCCAATTGTTTCAAAAGTTATATCAGCATTTTTTGAATCAGACTTTGAAAAAGCTTTTAATTCTTTTCCACTTTGATCAACATAAACTTTGTCAAAAATAACAGTATTTTCTTGACTGTTCATTGCTCCATCTTTTCTCATAAAAAGAATTAGACCAATAACAATCACACCCAAAATTACCCAAATAATATTCTTCATAAAAATTTAAAAACTAATAATAAATTTACAAGTTTATTTCTAGAGATTTTTTCTCTAAGCAAAATATTAACACAAATTTTCTCTATAAAAATAGTTTTTTGCTTTATCGGTGGATTACCAAAACTAAAGATATGTATCAAAATAAATAGCGTGACAAGTGTATCCACCCGGATTTTTCTGTAAATAATCTTGATGATAAGTTTCGGCCGGCCAAAATCTGTCGAACTTTTCAAGAGAAGTTACAACTTTGTTTTGCCATTTACCAGAATTGTTTACTATTTCTATAAAATTTTCTGCTTCTTCTTTTTCTTCTTCGGTTTGATAGAAAATTGCAGAACGATATGATGTGCCAATATCGTTTCCTTGCTGATTTAAAGTTGTTGGATTGTGAATACAAAAGAAAAAATCCAAAATTCTTTTGTATGAAATTTTTTCAGAATCATATGTCACCATCAAAGCCTCTGCGTGTCCTGGATGATTTTCGTATGTCGGGTTTTCATTTTCTCCCCCTGTATAACCCGCTTCTGTCTCTAAAACCCCAGGAAGTTTTCTAAATAATTCTTCCATTCCCCAAAAACAACCTCCAGCTAAATAAGCATTTTTAATCATAAACTAAATACAATCTACCTTTTTATAAGCAATCAAAGAAGCTTCTTTTGTTTTGTCTGGGACCAAAACACCGTCTTCATCTTCGATAAGTGGATATCTTTGTTTTACAAGTTCTCCAGTTTTCAAAACATATTCTTCTTTTTCTTTTTGATCTGAACCTTCGATAGAATAGCTAAAAATTACTTCTATTTTGTCATCAGAAATTTTTCCAGAAAGAGACCCTTCATATCCGTTTGTCATATCTGGCCCAGATTGATTTCCAGTTTTTTCACCAGAAACGCTTTCACCGTCAATGTTTAGCTCGATAAATTCTTGGACTGTATATGGACTTTCTTCTGTTGCGATTTGTTTTCTTCCAAAGCACTCTTTCAAAACAACGACTTCTTCGCTTTCATTTTCCAAAACATCTTCTTCCACTTCAATATTTTCTACTTGATTTTCGTTTGGAGTTTTTGGTGTAATTTTTTCGGCAACAAAAAACCAAAAAATAACAGAATAAGCAACAAGAGAAATTATTAAAATGAAGATTATTTTTTTCATATGTCGATTTTTGAAACATTTGTTACTGCAACCTGATTACCGACTCTTTCGTAAGAAAAGTTGGCAGATCCTTGAATATGTCCATCTTCGTAAACCACGCGTCCGGTTTTTGAAGATGGGAAAATTTCTATTTGAACAACATAAAAAGTTCCACCCAAAACAGCTTCTTCTGGAGCAATTTGATTTATATTTTCTCTAACATAGCCAGAGACAATTTCTTCATCACTCAAATCAGATTCGCTATTGTCCTGAACAACTGGAGCTTCTGGAATATTTTCAAATTCTGGAATATCTTTTTCTGAATTATCAAAATCAACTCCAGAAAAAATAACAAGGAGTAATCCAATAACGATTATCATCATTAGAACTTTTTTGAACATAGTTTTATTTTAACACAGAAAAATTATTGTAAACATAAAGTAGAAGGGCCGGCAGCTTCGCTGCCGGCCCCACCTATTCACACTTTTCACTTCTTGGCTTTCTTACCACGAGTGTATGGCTTCCTGATATCCCTCTCACGGCGAGGCTCATATCCCACCCTTTCTTCACTTCGGGCGACATGTTCATAATACCAACGACTCTTCCGCCAGCGTCGGTAGAACTCCAACAACTTAGGTTTGCCTTTGGGCAACATCTCCTTGGTTATGAAGTAACCAGCGTTTCCTTTTACCCCCTTCCACATGAAAGGATTGAACATGTCATCAACTTCAACAAGCTTCATGAGTAAAGTCTTGTTGATCGGATCATACGGACGATGTTCTAAGGCAATCGCCAGAATCTCCATCATGTAGAGCGCTCGCTCAAGGAAATTCGACTTATGTGTCATTTTCCTGGTTGTCTTCCAGGTAAACAACCTTTCCTCCTTACCCATTTCAGAAAGGGTTGTGATACGTACCCACAACTTTCCTCTTACTGGGAACTTATTTGCAACAGGATCAAAAGTTGTGATAACTCGTATAGTCAGATCGTCAACTTGTTTCTGCACAATAACCTGACCACGAAGGTCGTCAATACGAGGACTGTCGGGAGGGATAACGCTCTGCATTATCTGATTCCTGGCTTCTCGGATAGGTGAAATTGGCGCAAAGCCCAGCTTACCAGCCTCCAAGAGAAACCGATTGAACATTTTTCCCTGTCCTGGGATCTTAAGGTACGACTTTTTCATGCGTCTGTGTTTTTTCTGAGGAATAGATTGACACAAAACAAATATTTTGTCAAAAGTTTTTAATTTTTGACAAAATCAAAAAACATTTGAAATAAAATGGTTTATATGTAAAATAAGTCCGAACATCCGTTCTTACACAACACGAACCAAAAACCGACACACAATGATAGCGGAACACTTGATACATGCTAGTCCATTCTTTTGGGCGATTTTGGGCGTATTCATAGTTACTTTTATCGCGATCATCTTTGAACATAGGATCAAAGTTGATAAAACTCCAACCGCCTTGCTTGGTGGATCCATTATTTGGTCAATCATTATGGTTGGAGTGCAAAATGGCCTCTTTGATGGAAGTGTGAGTAATGAAGCACTTAACCATGAACTCACTAGGCACTTAGGAGAGATCTCAAAGACTCTTATATTCCTAATATGTGCCATGATGATAGTTGAGACAATTGACGGTCATGGTGGGTTCCATGTCATAACAGACAGGATTAACACCATGAATACATACAAACTATTTTGGATTATAAGTATATTATCGTTCTTTTTCAGTGCAGCACTAGACAACCTGACAACAACAATTGTTATGTGTTCGCTGATAGGAAAACTCATCTACGACAAAAAAACGCAGTGGACATTCGCGTTAATAGTCGTAATCACGGCAAATGCGGGTGGAGCCTGGAGTCCTATAGGAGATGTAACTACGATCATGCTTTGGGTTGCTGGAAAAGTAACCACCTGGGCTTTGATCAAACATGTGTTCATCCCCAGTGTGGTATGTGCAATACTTCCGATTCTCATTGTCGGAAGAAACCTGAAGGGTGACGTGGCCAGACCGACAAAAACCAGAAAAGATGTTCCGGGTGATGCCGTAACAATAAGGGAGCGTAATCTGATCTTTTGGCTCGGACTATCTGCGCTGATATCTGTACCAATTCTGAAAATGGTTGCAGGGATTGAACCCGTACTCGGTATAATGCCCGGACTAGGAGTTGTACTCGTGGTTGCAGAATTCCTTCACAAGGACAAAGACAACCGCGGACATCTACAGGTTGCGGGAATCCTTCGAAGGATTGACATGAAGAGCATCCTGTTTTTCCTTGGCATATTACTTGCAGTTGGAGGACTCGAGACAACAGGACATCTTGAGATGGCGGCTCAAAACCTTGATAGCCACATAGAAGATCCATACGTCAAAAACGGTGTGATCGGTATTGCTTCAAGCGTTGTTGATAACGTCCCCCTTGTAAGTGGTGGAATGGGTATGTACCCAAAAGTGCCACAAGATGATCTGTTCTGGATACTCCTTGCATTCTGCGCGGGAACAGGTGGGTCATTGCTTCCTATTGGTTCAGCAGCTGGTGTTGCTGCCATGGGTGCAATGAAGTTTGATTCAATGTGGTACATAAAACGTGGCACACTAGCTGCGTTCATTGGCTACATTGCTGGAATGCTGGTATTTTGGCTAAATTGGCAACTACTTCAATAGGCCAAAATCCCAAGAACCAACCAACGGCAACGTTGGAAAAGGCCGGCCCCGGAGGGGGCCGGCCTTTCTTATTTCTTTAATCTTAAAAATTATTCCGTTGTAACTCCATCAAAATCTTCTTCATTTCTCATCGCATCTTCTTTTGTTTCTCTCACTATTCCATCTTTGTGGTGAGGCACGGCGTATATTGTATAAAACTGCAAATCTTTTTTATTACTCATATTCAAAACATTGTGCTCAGAACCAGCTGGAACGATTATCACATCACCGTCTTTAACTTCATAAGAAGTTCCATCAATAAAAACTCTTCCCTCCCCATCTTCAAATCTAAAAAATTGATCGTTTTCTGGGTGAACTTCCACACCAATATCTTCGCCTGGTTTAAGGGACATCAAAACAAGCTGCATATGTTTTCCAGTATAGAGAACTTTTCTAAAATTTTTATTTTCTAAAGTTGATTTTTCAATCGGGTCAAAATATCCTTTTTTCATATTTTTATTTTCTAATACTAATAAATTTTAGGAAAAAGTATTTCCAAAAACAGTATACACTTTATTCAAACTTATTTCTATTTTAAATAAATTTAATTTTCACATCTACAACCTCGCCAGCAAAAATATCTTCTTTTTCACGAACAGCTTTTTTAATAGCTAAAAGATAAGTTAATTCTCTTTTATATGGAAAAAGAGAAGTTTCCCAAGAAGTTTTTCCAATTTTCGCCAAAACTCTGACAAAACCTCCACCATAGGACTTTTGGCTTTCTCTAATCTTTTTATAAAAATCTTTTGGTAAATACACAAAATGCCAACCCAAATCACCTGTCCAAATAACAACTTTTGCTGAAAAATTGATTGTTTTCATCTACAATTTACTAATTTCTTTCAAATCACCATCTGGTAGGAACAAAATCAAAAGCCCCAAAAAAATACCTCCCAACGCCGTAAAAGTATGACTTCCATTGAAAAAAGCAATATCTATATAATCCAAAACATACCAAACACCTCGCCAAATCAAAACAAGTCCGACAACAACTGAAAGGTTTTTAACAAAATAATTTATATTCAAATTTTTATTTATCATACAAGATATT
>CAZOPP010000004.1:0-23390 GCA_964581875.1 uncultured Candidatus Saccharibacteria bacterium | reverse complement strand
ACTATGTCCAACTAAAATTGTATTTTCATTAAGTAAAATTTCTTGATTCATTTTTTCTAACCACTTTTCGATAACCGGAACTTCTGGATCTGGCATACCAAGTCTTTTCACTTCGAAACCTTTCTCATTTAAATTTTTATCAAGCCAAACAAAAAGCGGCTCATCTGGCGATCCATCCCAACCATGAATAATATAGACTTTTTTCATAAAATTATTTTAACAACTCCTTCAAAACCTCTGTCGCGACTTGTGGGTTTGCGCTTCCTTTACTTTCTTTCATAACTTGTCCCATTAAGAATTTTAGAGAGTTTTCATTTCCAGACTTATAATCAGCAACAACTTTTTCGTTTGCGTTTATTACATTTTGAACAATTTCTTTTATTGCGTCTGTGTTTGATTCTTGAAGAAGGCCTTTTTCTTTTGCAATATCTTCTGGATTTCCACCTAATTCACACAAAATAGCTAAAATATCTTTCGCTCCACGCGAATTTATTTTGTTTTCAGAAACCATTTTTATCAAACCAACAAATTCAGAAACTTCTGGCATTTTAAAATTATCTTTTGTTGCGCGAATTCCAGCCATATCTGTTGTTATATAATTTACAGCTTTTTTTATCATTTCTTTGTCAGAAATTTCTTTCGTAACTTCTTCAAAAAAACTTCCAATTTCAAAATCAGACAAAAAAACTTCCACGTCTTCTGACTTCAAACCAAAAGACGCATATCTTTCCCTCTTTTCCCATGGAAGCTCTGGAAGGTTTTCGCGCATTTTTTCCAAATCAAAAACTTCATGCAAATGCATTTTGGGTAAATCTGGTTCTGGGAAATATCTATAATCTTCAGAGTTTTCTTTTGATCTTTGAGAAAAAGTCACTTCTTTATTTTCATCCCAACCTCTTGTTTCCTGGACTATTTCATTTCCACGACCTTCTTCCAAAAGAGCGATGTGTCTTTCAATCTCGAATTTTGCAGCTTTTTCTACTGCGCGGAAAGAGTTTATATTTTTTACTTCGACTTTTGTTCCAAATTTTTCTGTGTCAGAAACAGACAAGTTCAGCTCAACTCGCATTTCACCTTTTTCCATGTTTGCATCTGAAACACCAAGGGTTCGCAAAAGCAACTGAAGTTCACGCCCAAAATTCCCTGCATCTTCAGCACTGTGGATCACAGGTTCTGTCACAAGCTCCATAAGTGGAAGTCCTGCTCGATTAAAATCTATAAGTGAAGCTTCTGCTGTGTGTTTGTTGTTGGCCGTGTCTTCTTCCAAGTGAATACGAGTTATCTTCACACCAGCAAGTTCCCCGCCAGAAACTATCGGATATTTGTATTGAGAGATTTGATAGCCTTTTGGAATATCTGGATAGAAATAGTTTTTTCTGTCCCATTCTGTGAAGTTCGCAATATTTCCGTTTATCGCAAGCCCAACTTTTATCACGTTTTCAATGGCTTGCTTGTTGAGCACAGGCAAAGTTCCCGGATGTGCCATACAAACCGGACAAATATTTGTGTTTGGTTTTTCTTCGTCTGGATTGTTTTTGCACGAACAAAACATCTTCGAAGCTGTCTTCAATTCTGCGTGAACTTCGAGGCCGATTGTGACTTTATACTTAGATTCGCTCATGAGGGGTATTTTAGCAGAAAATTTGATTTTCTTGAAGGTTTGAATTAAATACTTGACAAAAATACACAATATGATATTATTTTTGCAAACAAACTAAACCTGATGGCGATGAGCAACACAAAGGAGCTGACCACTGATCTTTTCAAAGGGTTCAACTCAACTGATCCAGACCAGCTTTTAGCTGGATTGATGAGACTTTTCAATACCGTGAACAAAGCCTTAAATACGGGTGAAGAATTAAAGAACGTGGCATCCATACTACAAACTGCAAAGTTTGTCCGAGCATCAAATCCAAGTCTCGGTCATAGAATGGATGTGATCATTGAGGCATGTGTTAACAAATTGACGCATGCCTACAATGAGTACAGCCAAGCTAATCTCTGGGTTCATCCAATCCTTATAGCCCACATGGATAGCAAGAAGGACTGAGGTCACGAACAACAAAAGGGCGCGCCGCAAGGCGCGCCCTTTGATCTTGTAGTTTTTTAAAATAAAAATTATTGCTTTCTCAAAATCTTCACCAATTCATCAGAAACTTTTTTTATCGATTCATCATCAAATGCCGACATTATAAAAACTGGTTTGCCAAGCTTATCAAATTCTTTCTTTGTTTTTGAAACAGTTTCTTCGTCCACAACATCTGTCTTTGTAAGCAAAATAATTTCAGGTTTTTCTGCAAGTTCTAAATCGTAATCTTCAAGCTCTTTTCTAATATTTTTATAAGTTTCCATCATATCACCCCGCCCACCTTCAGCATTCGGGCCAGCATTTTCAAAAGACACGAGGTGTGCAATCATTTTTGTTCTTTTAATGTGTTTTAGGAATTTCAGTCCAAGACCTTTTCCTTCTGAAGCGCCTTCAATAATCCCTGGAATATCAGCGATAACAAACTCTTGCAAAACCCCAAGATGCGGATCGAGAGTTGTAAAAGGATAAGCACCAATTTTTGATTTTGCGTTTGTGACAGAATTTAAAAATGTCGACTTTCCTGCGTTTGGGTAACCCACAAGCCCTAAATCAGCAAAAAGTCGAAGTTCGATAAAAAAGTTTCCGTCTTGACCTTCTTTTCCTGGAGTTGATTCATACGGAGTTGTGTTTGTGGAAGATTTAAAGTGTTCGTTTCCAAGTCCACCTCGACCACCTTTCAAAATTAAAATTTCTTTTCCATCAGCATCGACGTCATATTCTTCACCGGTATCTAAATTTGTCACAAGAGAACCAACCGGAACTTTTATAAACAAATCATTTCCGTTTGCACCTTCTCGACTGTTTTTTGCGCCAGCTTCTCCGGCCTCAGCTCGGAAACTTGGTTCGTGTGTGTAATCAGAAAGAAGCGATGCATCGCGCACGCCTTTTAAATAAACATCACCACCTTTTCCGCCATTTCCACCCGCAGGCCCTGACCAAGGTTTTGATTTTTCACGAAGCCAACGCACGACACCATCGCCGCCGTTTCCCGCTTTTGCATATATTTTTAATTCATCAACTAGTGCCATATTTTTATTTTATGCAGCTTCTTCTAAACCATCTTCTATATTTCCTGAATCGTATTTTTTAAAACCCTCACCAAGATGAGAAACATTAAATTTTACTGAAAACTTACCTCTGTCTTCTGCCACAAAAGCAATCTCGCCATATTTGGCATTTATCATATCAACACGATCTTTTGCCTCTTCTTCTGTGTCGAAAGAAAGCTTGTCTATTTCAGTTTCTTCAAAAAACCTTAAGACTGCTTCTTCTTTTTCATTTAATACCCTTTTTTCAAAATTTGGTGTTTCCATAACTATTAAATTAACTATTAATTGATAATTTAGCAAGCTCTATCGCATCTTGTCTTTTTTCGGCGACACAATAGAAACCAGAGTTGTGACAAAAACTCGCCGAAGAAATTCCGGTAACTTTTCGCAATTCTTCATCACGCAAGCCTCGCCAATTTTCTGGAAAAGGCTTTTTACTTTCCATATTTTGGAGACCCGTTCTCGTTGCCAAGATTTTCCATCTTTTCATGTCAGTGCTTGGATACACAACATACAAAATTTCAGATAAATTTAAAGCCGCAACAGCAAGAGAAAATCTTTCGTAGGGATTTTCTACAACTACCAATCTTTTATCTTCAGATCTTTCGTAAAGATTTTTTAAATAAGAATTAACTTCAAATTGTTTTTTTGTTTTTATAATAGACTTTTGCAAAATCCTTTTCGCAAGCAAAACAAGCTCGTTAAAAGCTCTAAAATATTCTACTTCGCCCGCGTCTTCGTTTGGATAGTAGAGTCCAGCAATGTCCTGAAAAGTTATGGGCGAAACATTTTCAATCTGTGAAATATAAACGTTCATTCCGTTGTCGTTTGCATCGACTGGCTGCGTCAAAGCTCTGTCTATTTCTTTTGCAACCTCAAAATCACCGCAAATATCTCCGCCAAACTTTTTCCAAACCAAACCAAAAGCCGCAAAAGGCACTCCATTTTCTCGCACTCCCGCACCACCTTTTTGATGATGATCAAACCTATTTGAATTTGAGTCGTAAATCCCACCAACATCAAAAACAAAATCAGCTTCTTTAATTATTTTTTCATCACGAGTTCTTACAATTTCAGAATCTTCACCGATTTTTTCTAAATAAATTTGAAGAGTCGCGCAGGCAAAAATATCGTCAGAATGAAAACCTCCGTTGTGAGTTGCTAAAACTTTTTTCTTTTTTAAAAATGAAAACATTATTCTTTATCGATAACTTTGTCAGAAAGCCAGTTTAAAATTGAAACAATCACCGATCCCCAAAGTGCGTCTGTGAAAGATTCGACAGAAAATCCAGAAACAATAGTCGAAACAAACCAGAAAAATAGACCATTTAAAACTATAGAGAAAATTCCGAGAGTAAGAATATTTATCGGCAAAGTTAAAATTTTTATTATTGGTTTTATTATCGTGTGAATAAAAACCAAAACAGCTCCAGCTATTATCGCCGGTAAAACACCCACAACCTCGATCCCAGAAACAAAATACGCAGCAGCAATAACTGCGAGTATCAACATTAACCATCTAAAAAATATATTCATGGATAGTTATTAATTAAAATTAAAATATTTCGTCGACGACTTTTTTTACATCTCCTCCGTCAGCCTTTCCTTTCAAATCTTTCATAAGTGCACCCATAAACTGACCTTTTTGCGATGCATCTCCTATACTCATTTCTGATTTTTTGTTTTCTGCAAAAGCACGAATTTCTTCAATAGACATTAGAGTTGGAAGAAATTCTTCCAAAACAGCAAGTTCTTTCTTTTCATTTTCTGCCAAGTCAGCGCGGCCACCAGATTCAAACTGCGAAATAGAATCTTTTCTTTGTTTTGACAAACGAGTCACCACAGCCAGCGCTTCGTCGTCAGAAAGCGCGTCTTGTGGTGTTCTTTTTGTCGCAACAAGCTCGTTTGTAAAAGCCGACAAAACACCTTTCAAAACAAGCACTCTCGTTTCATCTTTTGCCTTCATGGCATTTTTAATTTCTTCTCTTATTTTATCGTGTAACATATTATTTTGATTTTAGTTTTAATTTTTGTTCTACCCGTGAAAGTCTTTCTGCTAAATTATCAAATTCTGATCTTTTAACAAAAGTATCGTGAACATTTAAAATCTCTTGATGAATTTTCTTTTGACCAAGCTCTAGATTTTCAAGTCGGTTTTCAATTCCTTCGAATCGCCCATCCACCCCATCAAATCTTTCATCAATTTTTTCAAATCTCTGATCAATACGTTCAAATTGGCTTTGGGTCATTATCGCCAAACTCTCTATTGAATCTGCCAGCTTTTCTATTTTTTTATCGTGCGACTTAAACCCAGCCCTCATTTCTTGAGCTAAAGTATCTATTGTCATTTTCTTTTTAGATTTTTTCGCGACTTTTTTCATAAACATATTTTAGCATATAAGCTATAAATTATCATTTTCTGAAATAAATTTAATTCCAGCCAAAATTGCGGGTTTATGAAATTCCCAAGCAAACTGCTCACCCGAACCATTTTCAATTTCAAAAGTTATAACTGGAATATTTCTTTCAATTCCGGCCCAAGTCCCCAGTGATCCAGGTGTCGGATATCCAATGTTATCAGTTATTTTATATCCATTAAGTTTCGACATTACTTCGGCCAAATTTTTACACACACCATTATAATTTATCATCGGCTCGTAACAATGAAAGGAAATGATACAGGCGGGTTTAATCTCTTCTATCAAGCTGATTAGAACCTTTGTTTCAATTTCAGATGATGGACTTGATCCAGGATTATATTTTTCTTTGTAGGCAATACTGGTCCAATCTTTTGTTGGCATATTTCTATTTAAATCAACACCATTAAAATTTTGTCTAGTATTTAGTTTACATCCATCAGGGTTTAACTTCGGCAATATAAAAATATTTAAATTATCAATTAATTTATAAATTTCATCACATTTTAAAAGTTTTTCTGTAACATAAATAGCTTCTTTTTCATCTCCATGAACTCCGCCTATTATTAAAACTGATTTTCTTGCCTTTTTAGAAAATTCAAAAATTTCAATTTTGTTACCACTTGGTGTTGTAGCTAATATTCTTGGTTCCATAAAAACATTTTACAACATCTGTTATAATCTAAACATATGCAAAAAACACTTATATTTTTAGACACTGAAACAACGGGAAATATGCCGGACGACAAACTTTGTCAGCTTTGTTACAAAATCGAAGATAAAATAGTTGATGAACTTTACAAACCAGATAAACCAATATCTATCGAATCGATGGCTGTACACCATATAACAGAAAAAATGGTTGCAGAAAAACCAGCTTTTAAAGAAAGTCCTGAGTTTAAAGAGCTTCTTGATCTTTTCGCGAAAGAAAATTCTGTGCTGATTGCCCACAATGCAAAGTTCGATATAGGAATGTTAGAAAAAGAAGGTTTGAAGGTTGGCAAAAGTATTGATACTTTTCGTGTTGCAAGAAATTTGGACCCAGAAGGAAAAATCGCTTCATATAGACTTCAATATTTACGATATTTGCTCGGAATAGAAGTTGAAGCTACGGCCCACGATGCAAAGGGTGATGTTTTGGTTTTGGAAAAACTTTTCGAAAGACTTTTGAAGAAAATCATGGAAATAGAAAATATTTCAAGAGAAACTGCAATCGATCAAATGATTGATATTTCTTCAAGGCCGGTTTTATTCAAATACTTTAACTTTGGAAAACACAAAAATATGAGTATTGAAGAAGTTGCAAAAACCGACAGAAACTATCTTGAATGGCTTTTAAAGCAAAAGAAAGAAAATCCTGAAGAAGAGGAAGATTGGATTTATACTATTGAACATTTTCTTGGTTTGTAGTATTTTAAAGGCAAAGCACACAACCATGGCGAACTTTGACATAACCATTGGAAAAGATGGTCAGAATTATTTGGAGTTGCTCGGTAAACTATACCCGTGCACAATCCTTACTGCCAGCGAAAGGCTGAGAGACCCAGAAGTCTTTCAAGTCAAAATGAAGACTATTCACGAAGATGTTCAAAGAAGACTGGCGCAAAGTGAAGTCGACTGTCGGAACAGATTCTTGGACTAGCAAAAAACCCAAGTAAAACCCCAAAGCATGAAAAAAGAACTACCCATCTTCTTGCTACACATCTTGATTACGGGAATGGTTTTCTACCTTTTCCCAACCTTGATGTACTTATCTATCCTTATCACTATTCTGTTTTTGATATGGATGGTGGCGGGTCTTTACAGAGGAAGAGCACCATCTCTATAATAGCTGAAGAAGAACAACGAGCGCTGGCGAAAGTCGGCGCTCTTCTTTTTTATGCTAAAATACACTTATGACTATCGTATACATACTTTTGGGACTTATTGCTGGATATATAATCTTTACCCTAATAAACAAAAACAAAAAAGAAGACGCCTCGTCTGACAAGGTTTTCAGATTTTTGGCAGATGAAATGAAAGACATTCGTCGAACGCTCGACGAGAGACTTCGCGACTCTGGAAAAGAAATGATGGAGTCACTCAAATATCAAACCAGCGAATCACAAAAATTAATCCGAGAAATTACTCGGGAGATAACAGAAGTTAAAGAAACTGGAAAACAAGTTATGACTTTCACCGATCAACTTCAGCAACTTCAAAATATGTTAAAAAATCCAAAGTCTCGTGGTGTTTTGGGTGAATACTATCTGGAAACACTTTTGAAAAATACTCTTCCACCTGGTTCGTATCAAATGCAATACGCTTTTCCAAATGGCGACATTGTCGACGCCGTGGTTTTTATAAAAGACAAAATAATTCCAATTGATTCAAAATTCTCTCTTGAAAATTACAACAAAGTTTCTGAAGCGGAAAATGCGGGAGATAAAGAAAGACTTGAAAAGCTTTTTATAAATGACTTGAAAAATAGAATTGTCGAAACCGCAAAATACATAAAACAAGAAGAAGGAACGATGGATTTTGCTTTTATGTTTATACCTCACGAAGCAATTTATTACGATCTTTTGATAAACAAAATTGGTGCGATTGGCGAAGATACAGAAAACCTAATTCAACGCGCAGCAAGTAAATACAAAGTTGTCATTGTCTCCCCTACTTCTTTTCTTGCGTATCTACAAACTGTGCTTCAGGGATTAAAAGCGATGCAAATAGAAGAAAGAGCCACAGAAATTCAAAAGCGTGTTGGCGAACTTGGAAAACATTTGCAAAGTTACGCCGACTATCATGACAAGCTTGGAAAAAATCTTGGAACAGTTGTAAATCAATACAATCTTTCGAATAAAGAATTTAAGAAAATCGATAAAGATGTAATGCGAATTTCTGGAGAATCTGCAAAACTTGAACTCTCTGATGTAGAAAAACCAAAAGAGGAATAAAAGAAAAAGCAGGTGGACTACAAGTCCACCCGCTGTTCGTTTCGGTTCTTCACCGGATCTTCACCCTCTTCTTGTGAGCTATTTTCTTCTTGCCTTTGGCTTTCGGCGCTGGAGGTATAGGCTTCGTCACAAGATAGGCAGAGATAAGCTTCTCATCCAGAGCATACCCGTTTGGGGTTTCCTGGAATCTGTCACCATCTCGAAGCGAGACCTCGTAGACGTTCGTCTTGTTGACAAGGTCTTCGGCGTAAGAAAGTGAAAGAGGAAAAGATCCACATATTGAACCGTCCCACAACATGAGCGACAGACTGTAAGATGAGTTCGGTGAATTATCTGCCATATCCACGTCAGCGGCCAAAATCCTCGGCGCAATCATCTTCCCTTCACGGTGCCACATAACCTCATCAAGATAGAGGATCATCTTATGCTGCACCGGGTCCATGTTCTTGGTTGTAGAATCACGGTTGAACGCAATATCAGTCTTAGGACCACATTCACAGGGCGCCAGATCAATAAACAGGCACTCGAGCTTCTCACCCTTGTCGTTGCAAATGGTCTCCTTATCCATCTTGAAATCGGAGTTCGGCAGACCGATGGTGTCGAGGTTTTGCTCGATAACATATGTCGAGCCAGCCTCACCGTGGTTAACCTTTCGAAGCGTGCTATATACACCCACTTCTTTTTGGTTCTCCAAAACGACCACATGAGTCAAACCCTTGTAATTCTTCTTTGCCACAAGGTAATTCACCTCGTAAGGCACCCTGACATTGTCACTGAAGTCATTCGTGACAACGTTCTTGAAGTTCTTTTGCGCAGAAGCGCTGATCGTCATGAAGACGAAAAACAGAAGGAAAGAAATCGTTCTCATCGTATGTTGGGTTGGTTTGTTAAATGTGCTTCTATATCTTTATACACTTAAAATGTTTTTTGTCAAGATAACCAAAAGCCCGGCGCCTTCGGCGCCGGGATTTTGGTTTTTAGTTTAAAAACTACTTTACAATCTCAGTAACGTTTATCTTATACCAATCTTGAAAACCTGTTTCTTCTTCCCCAATTATTTCATTCATTTTAACCATTACATTTTCAGATTCTTGCAAAACCGCAAATTCTCTTGTAACTTTTCCGTCTGAACATTTTGCGTAAGCAAGAGGAATTCCAGCTGTGTCTGTTGTATCCAAAAATTCCAAACTCTCACATGTCCCAGGGTGAAAACCAAGTTTGTATGGTCGTCCGAAAGCAATAGCATTTCCGTTTCGTGTAAAATCAGCAAAGATCATTTTCAAATAAGTTTGACCTGTACCAACAACCAACGGATCCTCTGTATCAAATATCCATTCAACACCAGAAAATGCGTATTCGTAATCACCACTTACAACAGGCTTTGCAACAGAAAGCGCTGTTTCATTTTCCATCTCTTCTGAAGATTCATCAGGAGTAACTTCTACCTTTTCTCCCTTCTTCCCCCCAACAGTTAAAACTAATACTAAAATTATAATAAGAACAAGAACTCCCCACATTACATTCTTGTTAGACTTCAATTCTTCCAGTTTTTCTTTCATTTTCATACGCTTTTAATATACCACAAAAGCTTTTGCCGATTCAAACCTTGTTTTAAGACATTTTTTGTGTTGTTTTGCGCTTATTTTCTCTTTAAATACGCCAGCCAAAAGTTTCTTTTGTATTTTCTACCAAGAACCGTTGTATAACTCGAATCCTTTTCAAGACTCAAAATATCAAAATCTTTTGAATATATATTTTCAAAATCACCTCGAGAAAAAACTCTTTCAGTAAGCCCCAAGTCTTCCATAAAATATGTATCTTTTTCTTTTCCAGGACTAAGCTTCAAAAGATTTTGAGCATTTTTGTCTCCGTCTTTACAAAGCGCACGAACAAACATATATCCACCTGATTTTAAAACTCGCGCCACTTCTTTCAAGTAAACACTTCTCTCTTTTTCATTCAAAGAATTTGAAGAAGTCACATCCAAAACCAAATCAAAATAGTCTTCTTCAAAAGGTAAAGCTTTTCCAAAATTGCCCTCAATGAAGTTAGTCAAATTAGAATATTTTTCTCCTCTTTTTTTAGAAATTTTTACAGCTTCTTTTGAAATTTCAATTCCAGAAACAGAAGATCCACGCTCTGCAAGATAGAAAGCATTTTTCCCTGTTCCAGAACCAAGATCCAAAACTTTTGCATTTTCAAACTCAAATTTTTCTTTTCTTCGGAGCCATTTTATAAACTCTTTAAAAGCCACCGCAGGCTCATCTGAGTTTGTAATCATTTTCGGATTTTTATATTCTTTTTCCCAAGCTGAAGTTTGTGGCATAAAGTGATTTTATCATATTAAAAATAAGAAATCCCTCGAGCTTTAGCCCGAGGGAGACTCTTTGATGTCTTTCTCTAACTCAATCTTCAAATTATTCTAAGACTCCTATAATTAAAACAACCCCAAATTTATCAGGGTTGTTTTTGACAAGGATTGATTACCTTGCCCCAGAGAGAACGGTGCTCTACTACACTGAAGGGTGGTTAGCTGGACCTAAATCTAAAATAAATTATTACATAAAATATATTTATTGTCGAATTAAAACAACCCCGAGCTAGTCGGGGTTGTTTAGACAAGGGTTGGATACCTTGTCCCTAGGGGCAGAGGAGACTACGCAACTCTACGACGCAGGGCGAAACCTTATGAAAGAATATTAAACATCTCCATCCACAATTTCACCAGTCAACACCTTCACAGCATCCTCAACTGCTTGATCGAGGGTGAACTTGTGCTCGTATGCCGGACGAAGCCATTGTGGAAGGCATCCATACAGAAAGCTCTCGAACTGCCTGGAAAGGAAAAACGTGACACCGAAGTCACCCTTGCCCCTTACATTTCGTCCGCGTACCTGCAAAGCTTCAATCATCGCACGCCAGCTCCGGAGTTTCCAGACTCCTTTGCCGAAGCGATTTTGTTCGAAGACTGCTTGCGGGTCATCTGGTTTCGGATATGACGGTCGCAAGAAGAAAATTGCTGGTGCAATCTCTCCTGGCAGGTCAACACCCTGGCCATAGTTCGCCACCGTTCCGATGAGCACATCACCCTTGCCCTCCTTGAACATCTGTACGGCATCTCTAGGAGTGACCTTCTCGCCATAGGTTATGACATCGAGTCCGGCTTCGGTTGCGTAGTGCACCGCCTTTTCTCTTTCGAGGTTTGAGACGGTGACAAATAGCGACCTAACACCTCGATCACGAAGCTTCTTCATTGCCGCGGCTGTGCGCTTGAGCGTCTTCTTCAGATCATCCTTGCGCTTTGCTGCGAATGAAAGCTTCGGCATGTCCTTCGGCAAATACACTCTCGTGTTGCCGACAGGAAAGTCAGACCCTACGTCAATGAAATGTCCTTGGATACCTGTATCCATCTTGTAAGCTTGCGGGTCTCCGATCGTGGCACTCATGACAAGCGTCTCTTCTGGCAGGATCTTCCTGATCGCTGGCTGAACGTAGTAACTCTTGATGTAGAGTCTGTATTTCACCCTTGTATTCGGCTTATTTTCCTTCTGGTAATAGCCGTAGGTATAGTTCAACGGTTCGCGATCGCCCTTCGGAAGTGAGTACTCGAACAACCGAAGGTATGTGGCAATATTGCGCGCTACATCCTCGATGCCCTTCAACGCTTCGCGTGATCCTTCAAGATCCAGTTTCCCAGCCTTGATTGCCTGCTTGACCTGACTCTCAATCCTTGAGGACCTGGTCTTTTGCAGAATCTTCATCAGTGACCCAACCTCTTCGTTCGACAGCACATGCTTCTCACGAGCGGGCCACGACCTAATAATATCGATCATCCGGAGGTAGAACTCTTCAAAGATCTTCGCGTCCTCTTTGGCTCCAATGGAACCAAGAAGTTCGATAATCTGTTCGAGATGGTAATCGGTGATCTCGTGACTGAGACAGCCACGCACCACCGGACCGAATTCGTGTCCTTCGCCGATCACAACTGCTGATACGTCCTTCCACGTTTGGTTGTACAGTTCCGTGAACAGGAAGAATGCAGTCGTGCACGCCGAAATCTTGGCATGTTTTGCTTCGTACTTAGCCTTAAGGTAAGCACATGGTCGTGCGCCTGGCATATGCGTCTCACCTGTTTCCTGATCCACACGGTGTGGACAGGTTACGAGCATCGAACATGGAATCTCGTCCGCTTTGAATTCCTTGTCTTTATAGAAGAGACAAGGATACTCGTTGCGACCGAACACCACTTTCACATCAGGATGTTGCTTGGCGATCTGCTCGACAAGGAGCTTTCTTGGCTCCACATACACAAGACCTTTCCAACCGTTGTCGGCCAGAGCCTTGAGAAATGTATACCCAACAGCGGTCTTACCACTACCGGTTCCCATTTGGACGATGCGGATCCCTGTCGTGCCGTTCAAAGCCTTGAGGACTTTTACTTGGGCAGGACGAGGTTTTGTAAACACTTCCGTCGGGAAGTGCGCCAGAAAGTCGATCTCCCGAATAGGAGTCGCTTTGCCGGACTGAACTGGGTTTTTCATCTGTTCTGTAAAGTTGATTTAAAAGAACTTTTTATACACTATCATAAAATATTATTTTGTCAATATAAAAGCCCCCTCTTACGAGGAGGCTTTCTGACAAGGATTGATACTTTGTCCCAAGGTCTACGACAGACTACTGCACGGCACAACACAGAACTTGACCCTAACTCACCTTTTATATTAACAATAATTTTATAGATTTGTCAAATTAAAACAACCCTTCCGAGGAAGGGTTGTTTTTGACAAGAACTAGTCTTGTCGAGCAGGACAGCGCACGTTAGAGCACAAAACGGAACCTGACGGCACCGATATCTTAGGTGAAAATATAATTTTAATTTAAAAAAGTCAAGACCTCCGCTTTTGACGGAGGTCTTTGGTGAAGATTAGTTACTTCACCCCAAAGGTAGGACGACACTACGAAGCGTTGGATAGCCAAAGGACAGGCTACTATGCAGAAGTGCACCCGACGCTATTTCAGCTTTATAGTAGTATATAATATTGAAAAAGTCAACACCCTCGCTTTTGGCGAGGGTGTTGTAGCGGAAGCATAAACTCCGCCCCGAAGATAACAACACGATAATGCACCCGACATTGCTGTACGCCACGGAACCACATCTTTTTACTAACTTATCACATGCTTTTATTTTTGTCAATACAAAAGCCCCCTTCCTGAAAAGGGGGCTTTTTGACAAGGATTGTTTACCTTGTCGAGCAGGCTGGTCCACACGACCTCACTGGACATTAGACAAGAGTAGGAAACATATCTCCTAATCTCATTCCACTTCCCAGCTTTCGATCACGAAGCGACCGAAGGGTCCTTTCTTCGCTGGACGGAAATCGCCCAGGCCGACCTTTTTGCCGGCGCTCTCGAAGAGCTGTTTGACCACTTCCACACGGCACTCGCTTTCGTCAACCAGGAACTCCACTTTGACCTCCCATTGACGGAAGAGCGGACGCACGATCGGCACCGCCACTTTGCTGGCCCCACTCTGGAGCACACCACGGCGGATATCGACCTTGTAATCGCTGGCATTGCTGAAGGTCAGGAAGTAGACATCACCGAAGTCTATGAAGCTGTAGATCGTCGTCGACGTAGCCGTCGAGATCTGTTTCTTCCCGTTCTTCACGTTCCGTCCCGCTTCGGCCAGACATCCGAGGAGGTATTCGATCTTGATGCCGGGGTTACCATCATCATCACGCATCACCTTCTTCGCTGCGATATCGACCGGTGGTGTTCCTTTGTTGGCTTTGAGCGCCGTTCCGGTCTGGAGCGCATCCAAGACCTCTTCGGTCATGGGGTTCATGAGAAATCCGGGCTGGAGACCTTTGAGGGTCGCCGTCACCTTCTTCCAGCCTTTGGGCTGGGTATTGGTACTACCGTTTGCTGACGGTTTTACTGCGGTTGCTGTCGCTGTCATCGCACCTTGGTTTTTTATGGAAGAGCTGAGTTGCTATCCGTGATACATAATACACATTTAGATAATTTTGTCAAGTATTAAAACAGCCCTTCCTAAGAAGAGCTGTTTCTGACAAGGATTGGTTACCCTGTCGAGCGGATTGGAGCACGAAACTGCAGGTTAGATTACGCCACATTGCAATGCTATGGATTAAAATGAATTCTTCTTTTATTATATATAATAATTTTATTTTGTCAAATTAAAACACTCCCGAACTAGTTGGGAGTGTTTATGACAAGGGTTGGCTACCTTGACCCGCAGTGGACTAGTGGAATAGGGCGGACTACCGTTGATTAGAACACTTAATTAATGATTTTATATAATTTATTTTATATAAAATCAATATCCCCGCTTAAGCGGGGATATTTGATAGAGGTTGGATAATCTACCACGTAGAACAATTAGAAGTAGAGCACGAGAAAGTGAGTCGTTGAAGGTGACTCTACCGGGAATCGGGGTCAAGTTTCTAATTCGCTTCGCTCATAAGAACTTCCTCCCCGGACTCGGCGACAAGCACTCCGCTACACTTCGTCTTGTATACCGCCTCCGTCTTTCGATTCCTTTTTGCATTCGCAAAAAGTCCAAAATTACTTTGTAATTTTGTGACTCTACCGGGAATCGAACCCGGCTTTGATCCTTGAGAAGGATCCGTCCTAACCGATAGACGATAGAGCCTTTTAAACTCTGCCATTCTACTATTTTTAGATAAATGAGTAAAGCAAAAGCCCGGCGCCTTTGGCGCCGGGCTTTTGCTTTACTTTAAACTAATAAACTCTATCTTGCTTTGGGTATGGAGGATAAATATCTGGATCGATTGTTCTTTCAAAACATTTCTTGCCAGCGCTGTGATCCCAAGAATCGTTCACTCCGCCACCAGGATATGGATAAGAGATTGCTGCATCTTCGGCATAGTTCATGAGAGGTCTAACTCCCCCACCAGAATATTCTTGCCAACCCTTTGGCATTTCTGCAGAAAATGTCGCACAAAGTTCAAACTTCATATCACCTGTTTTTCTGTATTCATAACTAACACCTTTTTCAAATTCTGGGTCAACAGGAATAATAGATCCTGAAAGCGGATTTGAAAGTTCTGAAATATTTTCTGGAAGTTTTTCTTTTTGTTGCCAATAATTTATAACTTGCCATTGGATAGATTGAAGATCTTGAACACGTCTGTCATCGAGTCGCCAAGCACGTTGTTCTTTTGGAGAACCGATAACACTAAAGCTCCAAACAACCAACGCCAAAACTATTACAGAAGATTTTATCGACGCAGAAACAGAAACAGGAATTCCGAACATTTTGTTTTTATCTTTCAAAACAAAAATATAGTAGACAGCCACATACAAAGCCACGACAAGAGTTATCCCGACTTTATACAGAAATCTTTCTGTAATTTCTCCAGAAACAAAATATCTAACAAGCGTTACAAGATCGACAATGATTACGATAGAAGAAAGGAAAATTAAAAGATAAAGCATCCATTTTTTTATAACCTTGTCGATACTTCCAAGATTTTTTCGAACTGATTTTGTCCAAAAATATGAGAGAACTAAAAACACAGGAAAAACAATAATCAAAGTTGCAAGTGTTCCTCTTATCGTGTCGTAGCTCCAAGAAGAATATCCGTATTGATATGTAGAATTTAGAACATCTGGGAATTGCTTGTTTAGAACTTCAAAAGCCAGAGAAAGAAAAGAAACAACGCTTGTGATTAAAGTTACTAGAACACCCAAGGAAAGGAAGAAAAATTTTGGTGTTAATTTATCGGCTTCACTGTGATTTTCTGACATAAAATTTTAATTAAATTATAATGGTTTAATTATACTCCTACTCTGACAATCTTTCCATTGCCAAAATAAATGCACCTCTTCGAAGGTCTGTTTCGTGCTTTCTGGCTTTGTCTAGAACATTGTTTGCCTCTTTTTCCATTTTCTCTTTCAAACGACTTAAAACATCTTCTTTTGTCCATTTTTCATTTTTTAAGTTTTGTTCCCACTCAAAAGTAGAAACCGTCACACCACCTGAGTTTGCCAAAATATCCGGCACAACATGAATTCCTTTTGCAAACAAAATATCGTCAGCCTCTGGAGTTGTCGGGCCATTTGCAAGTTCGAGAACCAGTCGAGCTTTTATATCTTTTGCATTTTCTTCTGTGATTTGATTTTCAAGAGCTGAAGGAATCAATACGTCACAAGAAAGTGTTAGAAGTTCTGATTGAGAAATTTCTTTTGATCCTGGAAAACCCACAACACTTCCGCTTTCTTTTTTGTATTCCATTACTTTTTTTACATCAAGACCTTCTTCAGAAAAAATCGCACCTTTTGAATCAGACAAAGCAATAATTTTATGTCCATCGGCTTCAAACAAAAGTGCTGCGTGTCCACCCACATTTCCAAGACCTTGAACAACAACAGAAAGCGAACCTTCAAGATTTAAACTTTCTTTCAATGCGTTAAAGACATAGAGTCCGCCCATCGAAGTCGCCTCTTCTCTCCCCTCTGAACCGCCACGAGAAAGTGGTTTTCCAGTAAAAGTCGCTCCAGACATTTCACCTGTTTGCTTTTCGTATTCGTCGATCATCCACGACATTATTTCACCATTTGTGTTTACGTCTGGTGCTGGGACATCTTTTTCTGGCCCTAAAAGTGGCAACATTAAAGAAACCCAGCCTCGTGATATTTTTTCTAATTCATTTTTTGAAAGAAGTTTTGGATTTACTGTTACTCCGCCTTTTCCTCCGCCCATTGGAATATTTGCAACGGCACATTTAAGAGTCATCCAAAGAGCGAGAGCATTTACCTCGTGCATATCAGCTTGCTCATGGAAACGAATTCCACCTTTGTATGGCCCTCTTTTGTTGTTATGTTCGACACGATATCCTTCAAAGATTTTTTGTTCGCCATTATCCATTTCTACGGGAATAGAGATTCTGATTTGTCTGTCTGGATGTCTTAACTTTTCGATAAAACTTTCTGGGAAATTTACCACAGTGTTTGCGCGCTGTATTTGATTTAGAGCATTTTCAAATGGATTTTGCATAACTAAAATAATTAAAATTAACAGAGAGTATTATAGCAACTTTATAGAAGAAAAAGAAAAGGGGCGCCGGCTTCGCCGGCGCCCCTTTTCTTTTTACCTATCCGGCGCTATTTCATAATAGTTTATTAAAAAATGAGCAATATTCATAAAAGGCTCAGTTAAAGTCTCTGAAGCAAAACGAGCACCAACGGGAGCAGTATTTGAAATAAAAATTAAGAACTCTGGATCATATGCTGGGAAATATCCGAAAAATGAGTGAAGGTTTTTTCCTTCAATATATCCGCCACCTCTTGGATTTGGAATCTGAGCTGTTCCGGTTTTTGCAGCAATAGAGTGTCCCTCCATTTTATACTTTCCGCCACCAAGCGTGTTGTCGACAATCGAAACAAGCATTCTAGAAATTTTTTCTGAAGTTCCATCTTTTAACAACCTCTTAGAATCTTCTTTTTTGTATTCAATATTTTTAACTTCTCCATTTACATATTCAAATCTTTTTACAACGTGCGGCTCAATCAAATATCCACCATTTGAAATCGAAGAAAGGGCTCTGACCAAAACTATTGGACTAAAAGAAATCCCCTGACCAAAAGAAGCTGTTGCGTATTCAAGCTCTCTTGGAGATTCAAGATTGGAGACCAAACCTCTCGCTTCATTTGGTAGATCAATTCCAGATCTTTCTCCAATTCCATAAGAAAGCATATAATCCCTAAAACGACTCTTGCCAAGTTTTCGCATTGAAAAAATCATACCAGTGTTTAAGGATTCTGAAAGAACTGTTTGCATTGTTGTTTGTCCACGTCCCTTTTTATCAAAATTTTCAATTTTCTTATCTTCAACTTGAATAAAACCAGGATCATAAAAAGGAGTGTCTGCAGAGATTACATCCGCGTCTAGCGCAGCAGCAATAACTAAAGGCTTTACGACAGAACCAAACTCAAAAACATTTTCTACAAGTGGATTTGAATAATCAGAAACATCTTCTACACTACCGAAATTATTTAAATCAAAACTTGGCAAATGAACCATTGAAATAATTTCACCATTTTGGGGATTTATGACAATTCCGTTTGCAGCTTCTGAACCAAATTTTTTCATTGTTCGGTAAAGCTCTTGTTCAACAAAATTTTGAACGACGGGTTCAATTGTTGTGACGATGTCAGCTTTTCCGCTAAGTTCTTTTTCTTCCCCGCTAACAAAATTTGAAAAAAGTTCAGCAAAAATATTTATTTGAACATCTTCATCTCCACGAGCTAAAGTATCGTTGTAAAATCTCTCCAAACCATAACGCCCCGTTATCTCATCGCCTTTGTAGGCCATGAAGCCAAGAGTCTGTGCCGCCAAAGATTCTCCAGGGTAAAATCGCCACTTGTGTCTTGGCATTTCAACCCCAACCAAATCAAGATCCATTATTTGATCTCTAACATCTTTTGGAATCTTTTTTGCAATTTCTTCATAAGGGTCATTTTCTTTTGAAGCTCTTTGCATGAAATCTTCTTTATCAATCGGGAAAATTTCATTTATCTTTTCATAGACATTTTCTTTGTCGACGATATCTCTTGGTCGTATTGCCAAAATATAACTGGTCATAACTGTTGCCGCTGAAATCCTTGTTCCATCTTTTTTTTCAAAATAAATAACCCCACGATCAAAAGAGTCGGCAGATTGAACATAGGCGCTGTCACTTTTGTTTACATAAAATTCTCTATTAACATATTGAATATGAAAAAGTCGGACAATCAACAAAAGTCCGACAAGAATCACAAATGCGGATAGAACCCGTATTCTTATTAGAAACCCTTTTCTTACTGTATTCATTATCTAAGTAACGCCGTTTGTTTTCTACTTACAAATTTTGGATCAGCATTATTAATAAAACCAAGTTCGTAAGCTTTTTGCAACGTAACTTCATTATTATAATCCAAAACCAAAAGTTCAAGCTCTGAAATTCGAGAAGATGCAAGACGAATTTCTTGTTCAACGTTTTTTCTATCTACAAGATCAAAGATTGTTCTGCCCAAAAAGAACATATACAAACTAAAAGATATTCCAACAAGTAAAATTAAACTAAAGAAAAATACTCTTCTGTGGTTTAATTTTCCTTTTACCATTTTTTGATTATTTTGCATATTCTTTGAATTATAATTTTTGTAATGTTCTAAGTTTTGCGCTTCTCGACCTTGGGTTTTCTTTTAACTCTTCTTCACTTGGAATAATTGGCTTTTTGTTTATCAAGATTGCTTCGCCTTCGTCTTTCTTTTTTCTGAAAAAATTTTTAACTATTCTGTCTTCCAAGCTATGAAAAGATATGACCGACATTCTTCCATCCTTTTTAAGTGCCGTGAATCCTTTTTCTAAGAATTCTTCCAGTGCACCCAGCTCGTCGTTTACAGCAATCCGAAGTGCTTGGAAAGTTTTTGTGGCGGGATGAATTTTCCCACTTTTATAAAAGAATGGAACCGCACGCTCTACCACGTCAACCAAATCAACAGTTGTAGTGATTGGCATTTTACTTCTTGAGCTGACAATTTCTCTGGCAATTCGTCTTGAAAATCTTTCGTTTCCGTATCCGTATAAAATATTTGCAATACTTTCTTCTGACCAATTATTTAAAATCATTTCCGCTGTAATGTCTTTTTCCGTAACATCCTTTTTAAGTGTCATTAAAAGTGGTTCTTTTTTTTTGAAAGAAAGTCCTCGTCCAGAATCTTCTATCTGATAAGAACTGAAACCAAGATCAAGTAAAAATCCATCGACATAAGGAATATTTAATTTACCCAAAACTGTGTCGAATTCTCTGAAATTTGAAAGCTCGTATTTTACATCGCAATCAAGATTAAGATTTTCGATTCTTGTCTTTGAACGATTTAGTGCATCTTGATCAACATCAAGACCGATAACTGTAACGTCGTTACCAAATCTTTTACAAACTTCTTCTGTGTGACCACCCGCACCAAGAGTACAGTCCACAACAACGCTTCCCTTTTTCAGGTTTAGAGCATCGATTGATTCATGTAAAAGAACTGTTTTATGCATAAGACTAGAGCATTCCTGCGCCACCTAATTTTTCTGCTAATGAATCTGCTTGTTTCTCGACCAACTTTTTGTATGCTGACCATTTTGTGTCATTCCAAATTTCAACTCTGTTTTGAACTCCAACCAATGCAACTTTTTCTGACAAACCTGCGCGTGTTTTTAAAAAATCAGGAAGCAAAAATCTGCCGATATTGTCGACATCAACTTCTGTGGCACCACCAAACATAAATCGGTTAAAACTTCTGTTGTCTGCCTGAAGCATTGAAAAATCAGAAAGTTTTTCAGAAATCTTAACCCATTCCTTTTTGGTAAAGATGAAAAGACAATTATCCAAGCCTGGAGTAACAACGAGACTCTTCCCCATTTCCTTTCGGAATTTTGCTGGAAGAGATACTCTGTTTTTGTTATCTATTGTGTGAATATATTCGCCTATTAACATACATTTTTTAATTTACCACTTTATCCCACCTAGTCACAATTATACACCACTTTGTCCCACTTACCAAAAACCATTTCCCACTTAAACTGTGGAAAACAGAAGTGCTTTGACTATTTTTAGAAATGTTGTATTATATTAAAAAAGCACGAAGATGATCCACACAATCATTAATACGAAAACCGGAGAAGTGAAGGATTTCAAGGTCGATATGAGACTTGAACCTTCAGAAGGTAGAAGTAAACTGAACAAGGAGGTATCTACAGTGATGACCGGGTACTGCGAGAAGCTGGTGCCCAAAAAAGACCCCTTAAAGGATCATGACGGCCCACGAGGACTTGGTTAGTCAATGACTGATCAAGAAAAGGCGCGCCCTCCGGGCGCGCCTTTCTTTTATCTTTAAAAAGATATTAAACTCTATTCTTTACCTCTTGGTCGCATTATCGGGAAGAAAATTGTGTCTCTTAGATTTTTTTGTTCTGTAAATATCGCAACAAGTCTGTCTATTCCCATTCCAAAACCAGTCATTGGTGGCATTCCATGTTCCATAGCAGTAAGAAACTCTTCGTTCACACTCATTGCCTCCTCGTCTCCAGCCTCTTTTGCTTGTGCTTGAGATTCGAGAAGTCTTCTTTGCTCTATCGGATCGACAAGCTCTTGATATTGGTTTGTAATTTCTGCTCCAGCAACAATAAGCTGGCACATATTTGCTGTTCCGTCACCATTTTGCGAAGCAAGGGGTTTCAAGTCTGTCGGATAATTCATAACAAAAGTTGGATGAATTATTTTATTTCTTGAAGATTTTTTATAAACAAAATCAAGCAAATTTGCTTTTCCTGTTTTCAGAGACTCACTTTTTTCCATTCCAAAAGAAATTGCCTTTTCGCGAATCTCATCTTCTGTTGCAGAAAACATGTCGAGCGATGCATTTTCTTTTAGCAAATCAGCAAAATTTACTCTTTGCCAAGGTTTTTCAAAGTCAACCTCTACACCATTTCCATCTTTATCAAAAACCGTAAAAGTATTTTTATTCATTACATCTCTTGCAATTCCACGAAGCAATTCTTCTGTCCACATCATATTTTCTTCCAAAGAAACATATGCAGCGTACCATTCCATCATCGTAAATTCTTGAATGTGAGTTGGATCAGAACCTTCGTTTCTAAAATTTTTACCAATCTCATAAATTCGATTAAAGCCACCGGTCATCAACATTTTGTGTTCAATCTCAAGAGAAATTCGCAAGACCATATCCATGTCGTAATCGTTATGGTGAGTGTTGAAAGTTTTTGCCATTGCGCCACCAGCCTGTGTTTGAAGTACAGGGGTTTCAATTTCTAAGAATCCCTTTTGGTCAAAAAAGTTTCTAATATATTTTATTATTTCACTTCTCTTTTTAAATCTTTGGAAAGTTTCTGGATCAGACAAAATATCCAAATATCTTTTTCTGTATTTTTCTTCTGTGTCTTGAAGTCCGGCCCATTTTTCTGGCAAAGGACTTATTGATTTTGTAAGAAGTCGCCAATCAGAAACCAAAATACTATTTGCTCCACGTTCAGTAACAAAGGCATTTCCAGAAACTTCGATAAAATCTCCGATATCTAAGTTGTCGACAAAAAGTGAAAGTTTTTCTTCACCCAAAACATCTCTTTTAAAAACAACTTGAAATTCTCCGGTTCCGTCGTTTAAAACAACGAACAAAATAGCGCCTTGTCCGCGAATAGCCATAATTCTTCCAACAACAGAAAAGTTGTTTTTTAGAGAATTAAAATTATCTATTACTTCTTTTAAAGTGTAATCTCTTTTAGAAGATAAGCTGTACGCAGACATTCCGGCTTTTTCCAGATTTTCAATCTTTTGAAGGCGCACATTTTTAATTTCATCCAAACGAGTCATGATTTTATTGTATATCAATTATCTTATATTCGATAGGTCCTGCAGGGCTTTTGAAAGTTACTAATTCACCCTTCTTTGCTCCAAACAATGCTTCGCCTAAAGGAGATTGGTAAGAGATTTTACCAAGAGCCATATCCGCCTCTCCTTCACCAACCAGCGTATATTCTTTTGTTTTTGTGTCGCCTTTTTTCTTTACAGAAACGCTACTTCCGATTCCAGCCGTGTCACCTTTTTTCTTTGATACAATTTCTGCATCTTTTAGTATTCTGTTTATTTCGTTTATTCGGTCTTCGAGCATTGCCTGAGCTTCACGAGCTTGTTGATATTCAGCATTTTCTGATAAATCGCCCAAAGATTTTGCGTATTCTAAAGATTCAATAATTTCTTTTCTTTTCACACTAGAAAGCTCTACAAGCTCAGCTTTTAGTTCTTCTGATCGTTCTTTTGTTATATATTCTCTTGTCATATTGGCGTAATTCTAAAGGTTTACGGCC
>CAZOPP010000003.1:0-26104 GCA_964581875.1 uncultured Candidatus Saccharibacteria bacterium | reverse complement strand
TTTCCTTTTCTTAAATAAAAATTATTTTGCTACAATATAGGAATGTAAGGTACTTATTTTAAAGAAACTCCAAAATTTAATTCTCCTGAAGAGGAGATAGATTTTTTGCGTAAGCATATTGAAGAGCGAGAAAAAGAACTTCGAGAATCAAATATTTCAAAATCACGTGAAGAAGTTTCGAGAGAAGCTGTTTCTGCATACGAAATGTTAGACAGTGAAGAAATTTTAAACAAAGGATATAAAGCAGAAGAAAAACACGCAGAGCAAGTTGTTTTGAAATTAAAACCAGAAGAGCATGATGATAAAATGTCTGAAATTTACGGATATCTTTTAGAACACGGGATAAAAAACACGCTCGACCTGGTTTCTCGAATGAATAACCCGCATATCGAAGATGACGTTCACAGATTTTTGGTTCAATTTTTACATGCAAGTGGAAATATTCCAGGATTAAAAGAAACTTCACCAGAATTCAAATCTCTAAATCTTGCGCTTTTTGAAATTACTTTGCCGGGAAATGTAAAAGAAGAAAAAAGAACTTTCATTGATTTTATTACAGGGATGAAGCAGTTTCTTTCTGGAATGCAGGCAATCTCTCGTGGTGAACACAACAAAGACAAACAATATTACACTCTTGAAATCGCAAATGCTTACAATTCAAACGACTTGGTTATTTACGTTTCTGTTCCAAGAGAAAAAAAGGAATTACTCGAAAAGCAAATCTTGGCTTTCTATCACAGCGCGAAGATAAACGAAGTTACAGACGACTACAATATTTTTAGCCAAGATTCTGAGATTGTCGCTTCATATGCAACTCTTCGCGAAGAAGATGTTTTTCCAATAGCAACTCACGACGAGCTTGGTCACGACCCGATGAACGCTGTTTTAAACGCTTTTTCAAAACTTGGGCTCGATTCAGAAGGTGCAGCAATTCAGATTGTTGTGGTGCCAATGGGCGAGAGTTTGATAAAAAAGTTTTCTGGGATTTTAGAAAAAGTTAAAAAGGGTGAAAAGCTTAAAGATGCTATCGACGAATACGCTGTCGTAAAAAAAGAGCTGAAAAACTTTGCAGTTGGAATTTTCAATCCGAAAAAAGTAGAAAAAGAAGAAGAGAAAAAAGAAGCTGACACAGATGCTATTGAAGCTATAAACAAAAAGCTAAAAAGCACTGTCGTGAATACAAGTATCAGAATTATTGCTTCGGCGCATTCTAAAAACAGAGCACAAGATATTGTTTCTGATATTGAATCTTCTTTCGAACAGTTTAATAAGTCAAAATCAAACAGTTTTAAATTTGAAAGAGTAAAAGATTCTTCTTTGCCGGTATTTTTGCATAATTTTTCTTTTAGAGTTCCAAACGAAAAAGAATCGATGTCGCTAAACCTCGAAGAGCTTTCGACTGTTTTTCACTTCCCAATAAGCGAATCGACAACTCCAGAATTAAAAGAATCAAAAGCCGGACAAGCGCCAGCTCCGACAAATATGACACTCGAAGGTCTTCGTCTTGGAACAAATATTTACAGAGGAAAAGAAACTCCAGTTTTCATGCAACCAGAAGACAGGCTTCGCCATTTGTATATTATTGGTCAAACAGGAACAGGAAAAACTGGAATTATGATGAATATGATTATCCAAGATATTCAAGCTGGAAACGGTGTTTGCTATATGGATCCTCACGGAAACGACATAGAAACAATACTTGCAAATATTCCAAAAGAAAGAATCGACGACGTTATTTATTTTGATCCAGCATATACGCCGCGTCCAATGGGACTAAATATGCTCGAATATGATATTTCAAGGCCAGAGCAAAAAACTTTTGTGATAAACGAACTTATGGGAATTTTCAATCAGCTTTTCGATATGAAAACAGCTGGTGGTCCAATGTTCGAACAATATTTCAAAAACAGCGCAAACTTGGTTATGGACGATCCCGAAACAGGTTCGACTTTGCTTGAAATCAGTCGTGTTTTGTCAGACAAGAAATTCCGCGATATGAAATTGTCAAAAACAAATAATCCACTCGTGAAGCAATTTTGGAAAAATGCCGAAGCAACTCAAGGGGAGCAAGGTCTTGAAAATTTTGTTCCATATATCACTTCAAAATTCGATACATTTATCTCAAACGAAATTATGAGACCGATAGTTACTCAAGAAAAGTCGGCATTTAATTTCCGAGATATTATGGACAACAAAAAGATTTTGCTTGTGAATCTTTCAAAGGGAAGACTTGGTGAGATAAACTCAAATCTGATTGGACTTATTCTCGTCGGCAAACTTCAGATGGCGGCGCTTTCCAGAGCTGATTCTGTCGGAACAAATTTTTCACCTTTCTATCTTTATATCGACGAATTTCAAAATGTGGTCACACCTTCGATAACTTCAATTCTTTCAGAAGCTAGAAAATACAAACTATCTTTAAACGTCGCTCATCAATATTTGGCTCAGCTTCCTGACAATATTAAAAGTGCTGTTTTAGGTAACGTGGGTTCGATGGCGATTTTTAGAATTAGCGCCGAAGATGCAGAAGCTCTGCAAAAAAGAGTTGAACCAGTTTTCACTGTTTCCGATATTATCAAACTCGATAACCGAAACGCGTATATGGCGATGATTATGGGTGGGCAGCCGGCAAAACCTTTTAGTATGAAAACCGACAACTGGCCACAAGGAAATAATTCGATAGTTGATCCGATAAAAGAACTTTCTTATATGAAGTTTGGTCGGCCGAGAGATGAAGTGGAAGGGGAGATTATGGAGAAATTTGAAAAGTTTTAATAAAAATCCCTTCGGGGATTTTTTGATTTCCTCTTTCTTTTTCCTTAAAATATTCTCTTACTTTTTTCATGATAAAAAAGTAACAAAAACTCTAGACCCACACTTCACACCTAAAACTAAGATAATTTAAGTCAAAAAACTAGTAAACTCGTAAAAATAAGAATGTATAGACATTCTTATTTTTACTCAAACATACTAGTTTTTAAGACAAATTACCTTAGTTTCTTAACGGTGTTCTCGTGTAGGGTCGGGAACCTTCGTTTATTTTGAGTGGTAAATTATATCTTGACAATAAGGTAATATTTGTGTAATATTAAGCAAGTAAAAAGTTCATTTAATTCAAGTATTTAGGTAAATTGCCATAGCTTTTGGCGTTTAATAGCCGGCTCGCTTTGCTCGCCGGCCCGAAAATCAAAAGCTGTGGCAATCCTGCCCAGTGTAACTAAATTCACAAACAATGGCTTACAAAGAAGTCGTTGAGGCGTTGGGTGAGAACCCTGCGTCTTCTCTCGAGCTACTCAAGAAGTGGCTCGGCTGGTTCAAGCACTTTAAACCCCTTCTCGACCGCTTCCACCAACTCCGCAAGGAAGATCTGGTGGGACTGGTTCACGGGACGCACGAAATCGTGCGTGTAAGAGAAGACGAGCCAATCGTGCTTTTCCGTGGTATCTCTGCACGAGTTGACCTGGATGCAAAACCCACCTGGCCAGAAGAGTTCGGCATCCCCGAGCACTTTGGCTTCGGGAACGTGGATGTCCAGAAGAGATCTCCGAACGATCTGTATGTCAACGGGAAGAAGGTCATTCTGTATCAGTCTCCCAAACAAACGGATGGTGGAGATCCAATTTGGGGATGGGAGGTGCGCGATGAACTTCCTAAGGGGGTTGTGTTGAATGCCACACTACACAACTTCTTGAAGAAGAACGAGGACTTCATTCCTGAAGACTGGGGCGCTGATGCCGATGGTAAGGTCATCTACATCTACTTCCTGGGAACTAAATTCTTCCGAAGGGATGCGGAAGATCAGCGGGTCTTCTTGTATAAGAGGGCTGGTAAGTGGCACTTCAGCCGTGGCACGTTAAGTCAGCAATGGGGGGCTAACGTCTATCTTGCTCGTCTGGAAGACTAGCGGAACGCCAAGAAGGATAGCGAAACGATCCTTTCGAACCCCGCACAGCAATGTGCGGGGTTCTTTTTATTTACATTTGATTCAAAGCCTTTAAAATGCTAATATCACTCTATTAACAGGTTAAAACTAATTTAAAAATATATGGACGGAAAGCAAGAAAGAACTTTCATCATAATCAAACACGATGGGGTTCAAAGATCTCTTATTGGTGAAATTATCAAAAGAATAGAACGAACAGGGCTTAAAATCTCTGCCATGAAAATGTTCAAAGCTGACGAAAAGTCAGTTCTAGAACACTATGGAAAAGACGACGCTTGGTGTCTTGAAAAAGGAACAAAGACAGTAGAAAACTTAAAAGCAGCTGGTCGTCCGGTAGAAAAAGAAGCTATCGAATACGGAAGAGATATTATCCGAGCCTTGGTCGCTTTTATGACATGCGGACCAATTGTGGCGATGGTTGTCGAAGGTTCACAAGCTGTCGGTGTTGTGAAAAAGCTTGTTGGCGGAACAGAACCTCTAACTTCTGACGTCGGAACGATACGAGGAGATCTAACAACAGACTCATATCAACTTGCAAATCTTGATTCTCGTTCTGTTAGAAACTTGATTCACTGCACAGACAAAATTGAAGAAGCAGAAAAAGAAATAAATATTTGGTTCAAACCAGAAGAAATAATGAACTACACTCACATAAACGAAAAAGTTCTGCACGATATAAATCTAGACGGAATTTTTGAATAAAAACAAAAGTGGGCGCCGGAGGCGCCCACTTTTGTTTTTATATTTTCGCTGTCAATGTGGATATTTAAAAAAGTGAAATTTTTTATTCTTGTAAATATTGTTTTTTATTTCTGTGCAATATAAAATAAAAGTACGGTTATTTAAGATTATTATCTAGACAAGTATTATAGGGGAGCAGTATGTTGAAATATTCCGTGGAATACTTCACTTCGCACCCACCTAAGCGTAAAAGCTAGGATAATACATCTTGATAGCCGTAAAAAGCATCCATTCCACTTGTTGGGATGGGTTTTTTCATTTTTATTTAGTAAAATATACTTTGTCATGATACATAGAAGACAAAAATTTTTTAAATCATTTTCACTTTGGTTATTTTTCGTTTTTATAATGAACAGCTTGGCAAACTTTTTCTTTTGGTATTCAAGTATAAAAGAATTTGATATGCTAATGCATTTTCTCGGCGGATTCACGGCTTCTCTTTTTTCTTTTTGGTTTATATACAAAAAGTGCGTACTTTGGATTGAAGAAGGAAATACAGGAAAAGCTTTCAGGGTCATACTTCTTTTGGTTGTTGTTATAGCTCTTTTATGGGAAATAATGGAGTTTACCGTTCAAGGACTTTTCGACGTTAAAATTTTGGCTGATATTCCAGACTCTTTTAGTGATTTGGCTTTTGGTGCTCTCGGCGGAATTGTTGGATTTATGTATCTTTTGAGAAAATATAAAAAAGAAAGAAGTAAAGACACTATCACTATTTAATTATGTCTTCAAAATTGAAATTAAAATTTTGTGGAGGTGCAGGAAGCGTAACTGGCGCTAATTTTCTTTTGTATAACGAAGAGGTAAAAATATTGGTTGATTGTGGACTTGAACAAGGAACCAAAATGGCAGAAGTCGGCAATTGGGAACCTTTTCCATATAACCCAAGCGAAATCGACTACTTGTTCGTAACACACGCCCACACAGATCATATTGGACGAATTCCAAAGCTAATCTACGACGGCTTTAAAGGAAAGATAATAAGTACGCCGGCGACAAAAGATTTGTCGAGAGTAATGCTCGAAGATACTTCAAATATTCTTTCTAATTCAGAATCCGGGAAACAATTTGATTTAGACAAAATATATTCAGAAAAAATAGTTCACCATGCTTTTAGTTTGTGGGAAACGCTGGACTACCACACTAAAAAAGATATCGGTGCTGGTATTGAAATATTTTTCAAAGATGCTGGGCATATTTTGGGTTCAGCGATGATCGAAATGACAAAAAACGGCAAGAAGATAGTTTTTACGGGAGACTTAGGAAATTCGCCGTCACCACTTTTGGCAGATACAGAATACATCGACAGTGCTGACTATATTGTTATGGAAAGTGTTTACGGAAACAGAAATCACGAAGAAAGGAAAGAGAGAAGAGAAAATTTGAAGAAAATAATTTTAGAAAATCACAAAAGATCTGGGGTTTTGGTTGTGCCGATTTTTTCTTTAGAAAGAACTCAGGAATTTTTATATGAAATAAATGAGATGGTTGAATCTGGTGAAGTTCCAAATATGCCGGTGTTTGTTGATTCGCCGCTTGCGATAAAAGTTACAGATGTTTTCTATAAACACAAAAATTTATTCAAAGAATCTGTTAGGCAAGATATTTCATCGGGTGACGATATTTTTAAATTCAAAGGTTTGAAAGAAACAGAAAGAACAAAAGACTCAAAAGCTATTTTAAATTCGAAAAATCCAAAAATTATTATGGCTGGATCTGGAATGTCAGCTGGTGGGCGAGTCATGCATCACGAGAAAAATTATCTAAGCGATCCAAACACGACACTTTTGATAACAGGTTTTCAAACCCCAGGAACTCCGGGCAGGCTAATCGCAGATGGCGTGAAGCAAATTTTAATTTTTGATGAAGCTGTTTCGATAAAAGCACGCATTGAGATTATAAAAGGGTATTCGGGGCACAAAGATTCTGACGGTCTTCTTGATTTTGTTTCTCATATAAAAAATTTGAAAAAGGTTTTTGTGGCAATGGGTGAGCCAAGTGTGGCAATGTTTTTTGCTCAAAGACTGAAAGATAATCTAGGGGTTTTTACACTTGTTCCAACAAAAGATGAAGAAGTGTCGCTTGATTTTTAGTATAATAAAGTTGTGAAAGAATCAAAGAAATTTAAAATTTGCATTGCTGGCGCGGTTGAAACTAACGCTTGTGGATTGGATGCGCTCGACAAGGCAAAAGAGATTGGGAAATACGTTGCCAAGTCTGGTTCTGTTTTGATTACCGGAGCTGGTAGTGGTTTTCCTCTTTGGGCAGCAAGTGGAGCAAAAGAAGCAGGTGGTCAGACTTTAATGTTTTCTCCAGCTGGAAGTAAGTCTGAACACAACGACCTATACAGATTGCCAGATCATGTTCACGATATAATAGTCTATACAGGCTTTGGATATACTGGGAGCGATTTACTTATGACAAAGTCCTCAGACGCAGTGATAGTTGGTTGTGGGCGCGTAGGGACTATACATGAGTTTACAATGGCTTACGAAGAGGGAAAACCAATCGGAGTGTTAGAAGGCGCTTGGGATACGGATGAGATTATTAGAGCGATAGTTGGTAAGAAAACAAGAACAGACAAACCAATAGTTTTTGACTCTGATCCTAAAAAGCTTGTAGAAAAATTACTTGAAATATTAAAAAATTATTAATTATTATTAAATTTAAAATGAAGAAATACTTTACTAAAAAAAGAGTTATGAACGGAGTTATTGCACTTATTGCGGTTGTGTCGTTTATAAATACTCAAGCAATCATTAAGCTTTCTGGTGGCGCACAAAACAATGTAGCTGTGAGTTCAAAAAACCAAAGTGCTCAGGTTTTATTAAGTCAGAGAAGTTGTATAAAAATTCTTCCTGCTTCAAATAATCACACAACTTTTATCGACCCAGCGAACTTTACAGAAAATTTTGATGGAACATCTTCTCATATGTTTGTTATTGGTCTAAAGATTCGAAACACTTGTAATCAAAGTATTTCTATAATCAGTGAAAGTTATCACTCAAATGGAACATACCAAAATGCATTTCAAAATGTGAGATTGGAAGATTTTCCTAATATTTCAAATCAAACAGTCGCTTCAAACTATTCTTTTGTTGGACCAAACCCGTCGCCAATATCTGACATTTATGGACTAAGTCAGTCTAATTTTGAAGTTCCAATGGCGAACCAAAATGGGATTTCTCCAACAGGTGACGGCGCAATGAAAGTAACAAATATTCCTGCAAATAGTGAAAGAGAATTTATTGTCTATTCATACGCAAACGCAAGTGGGCAAAGTTCGCTTCATAATACAAGATTATCTTTGAAAAATATTCGATGGTTTTTAACTCAAAGTTATAGCGACAACAATCTTTCTAGTTCTGATGTAAAAACATATTCTCTAACAAGTTCTGAAGTGGAAAAATATACAACAAGTTATGCAAGGTTTGTTGGCGGGCAAAATTCGGATTGTGCGGAGGGGACAATAATTGGGTATGATGCAAATGGTAATCCAATATATTGCGGTGATAATCTCGGACCAAACGATTGTGCTGAAGGAACTATTATCGGCTATGACGCAAATGGAAATCCTATATTCTGCGGAGATGAAGTTTCTGAGAATGATTGCGCAGAGGGGACAGTAATTGGTTATGATTCAAATGGTAATCCAATATACTGTAAGGGTGAAGGTGGTGCTAATGGAAATGATTGTGCAAAAGGTACGATAATCGGATACAACAAAGATGGGTCACCAATATATTGTGAGTAAGGTGTAATTCAAAAGGGCCGGCGCTTCGCGCCGGCCCTTTTGAATTAATTATTTAACTTGGTCAACTATTCTATTGAAACTTTCTGGGTTTTTCATTGCAATATCAGCAAGAATTTTTCGATCTACTTCAATATTTTTCTTTTTCAATCCTTCAATAAATCTTGAGTAAGTCATTCCTAGAGCTCTAACAGATGCATTTATTCTTGTTTGCCATAGTCTTCTTCTGTCAGCTTTTTTGTTTCTTCGGTGATCAAAGGCATGCATTCCAGCGTGAGCAATAGCTTCTGTTGCCATTGCTTCTTTCTTGCTTCGTCCAAATCTGTATCCTTTAACTTGTGCAAGGACATTTTTTCTTCTCTTATTTTTTATTGTTCCTCTTTTAACTCTTGTCATAATATTGATTTACTTAAAATTATTTTGATTCAGTCTTTGGCTTTCTTACTCTTAAATTATTGTGAGGGAAGAATCTTGCCTTGTCTTTTGCGGTCATAACCATATCAAGTGGAACACGACCTTCAAGTTGATGTGTTCGTGCTTGTCTTGAGTTAAAGTGGTTAAAGCCAGGCTTTCGAGCTTTCAACTTTCCACTTTTTGTTATTTTTATTCTTTTTGCTAGTGATTTATTTGTTTTCATGATTTTTTGTAGGCTCACTGTTTTCAGTTTTTGCCTTTTTACTATTGTCTCTTTCAATGGTTATCATCACGCCTCGAGGACTTTGTTTTAACGGTTCTGAGACTTTAAAGCCTTCAGTTATAAATTTAAGTACTCGCTCGAGTCTTTCTTGTTTGAATTTACTGTCTGTAAACTTAGTTCTTCCCACAAGATATAACTCTATTTTTATTCTATGACCTTCTTTTAGCCATTCTGAAGCTCTTTTAGCTTTCATTTCAAGATCTCCTTCACCAGTACCAATTTTTATCTGTAAAGACTTGGTTTCTGTGGTGTGAGCCTTTGATTTTATCTGCTTTGCGCGCTTCTTTTGTTCGTACTGAAATTTACCATAATCCATTATTTTTGCAATAGGTGGATTTGTTTTGTCAGAAACTTCAATCAAATCAAGGCCCCTTTCTTGGGCCATGGTTATAGCGTCTCTAGTTTTAACGACCCCGAGGTTCTCCCCAGAAACTCCGTCTAAAAGCCGTACTTCGTTCGCTCGTATTTGATTGTTTATTCTTGTATCCAATCTATTGTAAAACGTTATGATGTTTGCTAATTTTAGCTTATTATTCTATATAAGTCAATATGATTAACGATATCATAAGAATATACAAAAAACTCGGAGAAACACCGCTTGAAGCCCTGGAAAGGGTTCGTTTAGAAAACCCGGAATATTCTAATTTGCCAATGACTTATGCCGGCAGACTTGATCCAATGGCAGAAGGCGAGCTCGTTGTTTTGATTGGCGAGGCGTGCAAGAAAAAAGATGAATATTTAAATATGGACAAAGAATATGAATTTAAAATTCTTTTTGGCTTTAAAACCGATTCTTATGACTTGCTCGGAATTCCAAAAGAGGCAAGCGCCTCTATTGAAAATATTAAAGAAGGCCTAGAAAAAGATTTACAAAAGTTTAAAGGAGTTAGAACTCAAGAATATCCACCTTTTTCTTCAAAAACAATAGGTGGCGTTCCGCTTTTCCAAAAAACAAAAAATGGTGAAGTTTTTGATCTGCCAACTCGCCAAGTTGAAATCTATGATTTAAAAATTCTTGGCTTTGAAGAAATTTCTGGAGAAAAGCTTCTTTCTGAAATTTTAGAAAGAATTTCTTTGGTAAGAGGAGATTTTAGACAAGAAGAAGTTTTAGAATCTTGGAAAAATATTTTATCTCAAAAAGAAGGGGAGAATTTTCTACTCGCAAAAGTTTCAATGTCTTGTTCTTCTGGAACCTATGTCAGGTCTTTGGTCAACAGTCTTTCTTTTCCCGCAACAACTTTTTCTATAAAACGGATAAGAGTGTTTGAGAAATAAAATTGACATAAAGTTAAAATCTGTCATAATCATTTGTCTTGAGTAGTTCTTTCAACAACCAAAACGCACAACATGGTGATGCTCTCTTTGCCTCTTTGGCTTGGATTATCTTTCCACGATTACATGAAGAACCCTTTCGTTCCTCCTTTATTATTCGGACTATCTTTCCTGGTGCTATTTTATGGGATTCGCAAATTTCGTGAACATAAAAAAGCCGCCAAAAAATGAATCCAGCACAGCTAGCCAAAGAGGGGGGGCTTGAGCCCGAACTCACCATCGTTCACATTGCTGACGATATGAAAGCCAGACGTGAAGAAGAAGGGCTTTCTTGTGAGAAGTGTTTTGGAGTATTGAGTAAGTTCGAAATGGAAGAGCTCGACCGTCATATCCAAAGTGCTCGCCGTTAATGCGAGCATCAGGAAATGAAAAAACCCGCAGCCGTAAGGCCGCGGGCTTTTCCTTTTTTCTACATCCAAACTTTTAAAATTATTGCAAATAGTATAAACAAAACAAATTGATATCCTGAATTGATTAAAAATATTTGCCAAGCCATTTTTCTTGGTCTTGCGCTCCACAACGTAATTCCTGCAATGGTTGGCATTACAAATCCAGCCCAAATCCAGATTGAATTTGTTACAGCCGATATTCCAAAAGCTGTTGTGTATAAGAATTTTGACAAAACCCAAACTTGGAACATTACGAGAATAAATTGGCTTAAGAAAATTTGCCACATTTTCTTTTGAATTTCTCTCATTTTTTCTGGCGGCATGTTCATGTCCGCGCCGATAGCTTTCATGTATGTTGGTCCAAAGAGTAATTTACTGTGCCAAATTGTTCCCAAAACCATTGCGACAATCGCACAAAGTAGCATTGCTAAAAAATTCATATGTATGTTATTGATTAACTTTTAATGGTTTTATTATAGCATTTATATTTAGAGATGGTGGATCGGTCACAAATATTTTTCCTGACGGAAAAATTTCGCGACCCCGGCTCTAATTTTGTGGAGATGGCGGGACGCTTCGCTATCTCACTCGCAAGCAAAGCTTGCTCTTTAGAAACCCACGGTTTCTAACGCTTCGCTGTTTTCCTCCACAGGGAAACATATGTTTCCCCGACCCCCTTCTTGTTCGATTCCCGCCATCTCTTCCGCAGTAAATAAAAAATACAACCAGAAAGGTTGTATTTTTTATTTATGTGGAGATGGCGGGAATCGAACCCGCGTGTAAATGAGTTTTTAATATGAGTCTACAAGTTTAGTTTATTTTTTGATTTAAATATATAACCTTTTAAATAAACAAAACAATTATATATCGATCTCTAAATTTTCGTCTTTTAGTCGAGAAGGCTAAAAGCTTATCCCGATTTTATGATACGCGTGTACTTTATCGGAAGTCAGGCAAACGCGCACTAGCAAATATTTATGCTAGAGCAAAATCTCGCATTTGAAATGGAGATTTTACTAGTCCTTTAGATTTTCCATCTAAGGTTTTAGAAAGTTTTACGAGTTATCAAGCTCGACATGCACATATTAAAAATTTTCAAATATCAAGACCAATCATCCCCTAAAACACGACAAAAATTTATCGGGTTTTAGCGAAGGACTTGCAAATAGTAGGGAACTAGTTTTTTAATCTTCTTCCCAAATCTCTTTCAATATCTCGCTTCTTTATACTTTGACGTTTATCAATATTTTTCTTACCACGCGCTAGCGCAATATCGATTTTCACATATCTACCTTTATTATACAACGAAATAGGCACTATTGTCAAGTTAGATTCTTTTACCTTCTTTTTCAGCTCCTCTATCTCTTTTCGCTTTAAAAGTATTTTTCTTTCTCGGTATGGGTTGTAGTCGTCGGGTGTGTTTCCTGGCTGATATGGCGGTATGTGAGCGCCAACCAAAATAACCTCATCGCCTTGTATTTTAACGTATGCTTCGCTTATCGATCCGCCAAGTTGCCTTTTTATTGTCTTTACTTCAAATCCAAAAAGCGAAAGACCTCCGGTGTATTTTTCCAGAATTTCATAATTAAAGCTTGCCTTTTTGTTCTTTTGCAGTAAAGTCATAAGGTGTTTATATTTGGTCTATTATATTGTATAATAGCACGACCGTTAAGCCGAAAATAGGTATATCAAACAAATGTCAAAAAATAACAAGAAAAATAAAAATAGTAAAAATGGAAGTTTTTTAAACAAGCTTTGGACAGCATTTTTTGTTTTCCTGGCTTTTACCGCACTTTATTCAATTTTGGTTGATAAAAAATCTTCAAAACCAGAAGATATTTCACTTTCATTTTTATCAACTCTTATAAACCAAGGAGAAGTTTCATCGATTTTGGTTGAAGGGGACAAGCTTTCGATTGTTTTAAACGATGAAGCAAAAACAGAATATGTTTCAAAAAAAGAACGTGAAGCATCGCTAACAGAAACTCTTTCAAACTACGGAGTCGAGACGAGCGCTCTTGCAAAAACAGATATTGAAATAAAAAGTGAGTCAGGTTTTGGATTTTGGCTTTTGAATATAATCCCAATTCTTATTCCAGTTTTGTTTATAGTTATTTTCTTTTGGTTTTTGATGAGACAAGCAAAAGGTCAGGGAATGCAAGCATTTTCTTTTGGTCAATCAAAAGCAAAGATCACAGATCCAAACGACAAAAACAAAGTTACATTTAAAGACGTTGCTGGTGTAAAAGAAGCCAAACAAGAACTGGAAGAGATTGTAGACTTTTTGAAAAATCCTAAAAAATTTATTGATATTGGTGCAGATATTCCAAAAGGTGTTCTTTTGGAAGGTGCTCCAGGAACAGGTAAAACTCTTTTGGCGAGAGCTGTGGCCGGAGAAGCCAATGTTCCGTTCTTCCATCTTTCTGGATCTGACTTCGTGGAAATGTTTGTCGGTGTCGGAGCTTCGCGTGTGCGAGACCTTTTCGGAATGGCAAAAAAGGCAGCGCCATCTATTGTTTTTATCGATGAAATCGACGCCGTGGGAAGAAAAAGAGGAAGTGGTGTTGGTGGTGGAAACGACGAAAGAGAACAAACTCTAAACCAAATTCTTACAGAAATGGACGGCTTTGATCAAAACCAAAAAGTTATTGTTATTGCTGCGACAAATAGATCTGATGTTTTGGACAACGCCTTGCTTCGTCCGGGAAGATTTGACCGTCGAGTTATTGTTGATTTGCCAGATCGAGCTGATCGAGAAGAAATTTTAAAAATCCACGCTCGTAAAAAACCTCTCGAAGAAGATGTTAATTTGAAATTAGTCGCTGAAAGAACTCCTGGATTTTCTGGTGCTGATTTATATTCTTTGATGAACGAAGCGGCGATAAAAGCGGCGAGAGAGAACAGAAAGAAAGTTTCTTTAAACGATGTTTTGCTTTCGATTGATAAAGTTATGATTGGTCCTGAAAGAAAAAGCCACTTGATGAATGAAGAAGAAAAGAAGATTGTGGCATATCACGAAGCTGGTCACGCACTTGTAATGTCTGTTTTACCAAACTCAGATCCTGTTCACAAAGTTACGATTGTTTCTCGTGGACGAGCTGGCGGATATACAATGAATCTTCCTTTAGAAGAAAGATATTTAAACAACAGAGCTGAATTCAAAGATGATATTGCTGGAACTTTGGGTGGATATGTGGCAGAGAAATTAGTTTTCGGAGACATAACAACAGGTCCATCAAACGACTTGCAAGTTGTTTCAAGATTGGCTCGTTCAATGGTTACAAAATGGGGAATGTCTGAAGTTGTTGGTCCAGTGGCTTTGGAAGGAAAAGATTCTGAAGTAATGTATGGACGAGGTTTTGGAAATGAATACTCAGAAAAAATGTCTGATGTTATCGATCAAGAAATCAAAAAACTTATAGACGAAGGGCTAAAAACAGCTGAAAAAGTTCTAACAGAAAAGCGCGCAGTTTTGGATGATATGGCAAAAATCTTGATTGAGAAAGAAACTCTCGAACAAGACGAATACAATGAATTTTTGAAGAAACATAAAATACCTTTGAAAGAACTTCCGAAAAAAGATTTAAAACCAACTAAAACAGACTTACCCGCTTAATCTTCGTTAGAAGGTTTGGTGGGTTTGCCCGAAAATACTACAGAGTAGTTTGTGCGAGTGAACCAACACAATAAAATTAATATTGGCGTAAACTAAAACAAAAGCGGGCTTGCCCGCTTTTGTTTTAGTTTATTTAATGTATAATCGTTCGGTACCAAGTACCTTCTCCCACAATGGATACAAAAGAAAAAAACGAAACCTGTGTTCCGGTGACTGAAAAGCCACTCGAAGGGCCAGAGAAAAAACCGGCCAAATTTCCGACTAGTCATGGTCGGATGTATGCCGGGGCAGCATTTGCCGAAACCACCAGGAAATACGCCGTTCCACCGAAGGTCTCGGACCAGTATCACTGACACAACGTCAATCGAAAGGCGCCTCCAAGCGAAGGCGCTTTTTCGTTTGTCCGCCTTCTAGGATTCGAACCTAGGACCCCAGAGGTATAAGCTCTGTGCTCTAACCAACTGAGCTAAAGGCGGCTTGATAGGAAATAGTGTATACGAAATATGGTTTTTAATCAATTCTACTCAAAATGAATTTTTGGATTTCTTCGTTCTAACTCAGCTTTTGTTTGTGGGAGTTTTTCCAGACCGTCATTTTTTACAATATTCGTTGCTTCATTTCGAGCCGCTTCAACCATCTTCAAATTTTTAATCGCCTCCATTCCAAGGTCTGTTACACCCCATTGCTTCATTCCTGCCAAGTCTCCCGAACCTCGAAGCTTCAAATCGAGTTCAGAAAGTTCGAAACCATTTTTTGCAGTTTTAAGAGCATTTAGCCTATCCATACTTTTTGCGCTTTTTGTTTCTGAAATCACAAAACAATACGCTTGATGGTTCGAACGAATCACACGACCTCGAAGCTGGTGAAGCTGAGCCAAACCAAATCTTTCTGCACCTTCAATTATAATCATCGTGGCGTTCGGAACGTTCACTCCAACTTCGACAACAGAAGTCGCAACCAAAATATCAATTTCTCCAGAAGAGAATTTTTCCATCACAGAATCTTTTTCTGTTTTTGTCATTTTACTGTGCAGAACATCAATATTTTTGTCCGTGAAAATTTCTTTTTTTAATCTTTTCGCTTCGGCTAAAACAGACTTTGCTTGGAGGGCGAATTCCTTATCTTTGTCTGGTTCATCTATTCGCGGACAGATGACATAAAGTTGGCGACCTTCTGCCATTTTTTCTTTTATGAATTCATAGGTTTCTTTTCTTTTGTCTGGCGCGACAATATCTGTGATTATCGGTTTTCTTCCTTTTGGCATTTGATCGAGAAGTGTTAAATCAAGGTCGCCGTAAATTGTGAGCGCGAGTGTGCGGGGGATTGGCGTAGCGGTCATTGAAAGAAAGTGTGGCGCGAAGCCTTCTTTGTTTGCAAGTTTTGCGCGTTGTTTTGTTCCAAAGCGGTGTTGCTCGTCGACAATCCCAAGAGCCAAGTGTTTGAACTGAACTGATTTGTATATTAGCGAATGCGTCCCGATTAGAATCGGAATCTCTCCATTGGCGACCCATTTTAGAAGTTGAGGTTTAGAGATTGTGGTCCAGCCAGATGGATCAACTTTTGAAGGGAATTTCTTGCAAGATGAACCAGTCAAAAGCCCAATATTTATTCCAGTACCCGCCCGTACCGAACTACCGTTGGTACGTTCGGGCGGGTGAGTAAAGTATTCAATGAAGCTTTCAAAATGTTGTCCAGCCAAAATCTCTGTCGGTGCCATATACGCGACTTGCAGGTTTCCAAAATCTTTTTGATCTGGCGAGTTTTTTATAACGGCATATGAGGCTGTCGCAGCGACAGCAGTTTTTCCAGAACCAACATCTCCTTCGATTAGTCTCGACATTGGATGTTCTTTTGTAAAATCTTTCAAAATATCTTTAATTGCATTTTCCTGAGAAGATGTCATTTTGAAAGGAAATCTTTCGGTGAAATTTTCAATATCTTTTTTATCTACTTTTATTTTAAAAGATTTCTTTTCTTGGTTTTCGATTTTCTCTCTTTGTCTGTCGAGTTGTATAAAGAAAACTTCTTCAAAAGCAAAACGTTTTCTTGAAGCTTCGCTGTTTTTTTGGTTTTTTGGCATGTGAATCCAAACCAGCGCCGTAGAGAGTTTTGGTAAGTTATATTTTTTTAAAATATTTTCTGGAATATAGTCTTCGAGATTTTTTACAATACCGCTCGCGACTATTTTGTTTATCGCGTGATAAATCCATTTTGAAGTGATACCTTTTGTTTCTTTGTAAACAGGATAGTGGAATTGTTTTTCGTCATCACCTTTGTGAAAAAGGGAATTGTGAACGTCTATCGGCAGGGAATTTGTTTTTTCGTATTCTGGGTTTTGCATTGTCAGGCCGTACTTACTATCGGCAACTTTCCCAGTCAGAGAAACTTTTTGTCCGTCGTGGAGCATTTTTGCGATGTAAGCCTGGCGAAACCACATGACTTTTATTTTCCCAGACCCATCGTCTATCACGCCTTCCGCCATCGGGATCTTTGTTTTAAATGCCTTTTTTGTTTTTAGTCCAGAAATTTCTCCGTAAACTGTTGCCACGTCGCCCGGCAAAAGGTCCCGAATCATTTTTATTTCACTAATGTCACTGTAGCGAACAGGGAAATAGAAAAGAATATCTTGGAGAGTTACAAGACCAAGTCTTTTCAGGGCTGATTTTTGCGCCGGACTTAGTCTAAAGTGTTTTTCTAGCGGGTCGGTTATTTGCATGGGTTTATTATAGCAAAAATACGTTACTTTCTTTCTTCTTAACAAAAAAGACCGGCGCCGAAGGCGCCGGTCTTTTTTGTTTTATGAAAGAGTTTTTTCAATTTTCTCTACAAGTTCTTCGAGAGTGAAATTTGATTTTACTAGATAATCTGTTGCACCAAGATCTGTTGCGTGTTTTATATCGTTGTCTTCTGAAAGGTTCGAGAAAACAATAACCGGAACTGATTTTGAACTTTCTCTTATGTTTTTCAAAATATCAAAACCCGATATATCTGGAAGCATTAAGTCTAAAAGAATACAATTAAATTTTTCTTTTGCAAGTTCTGTCATCGCTTCGTCTCCATCAGAAGCTGTTGTTACTTCAAAACCAGCATCGCCTAATTTATTAGCTGCTAAACCTTGTAAAAATGTGTCATCTTCAATTATTAGAATTTTTTTACTCATACGTTTTTATTTTACTACGACATACGAAACATCGCAAACATTGTGGATTGCTCGGTTTGTAAGCCCTTGCTATTATTGTGTGATGGAATGGTTTATATTAGCACTTTTGGCTCCTGTTGTATGGGCCTTAGGTAACCACATCGATGCTTTTTTAGTAAAGCATTTTATAAAAGATGAAACTGGAGGCGAATCTCATGGGGTCGGATCACTCATTATAGTGTCGTGTCTTGTCGGTGTTTTGATCTTACCGATTACTTTTTTGTTTAACCCAGAAGTTTTCAGTGTTGTAAAAGAAACCAGACTTATTCTTATTGTCGTTGGATTCCTTGAAGGTCTTTCTGTTTTAGCTTATCTTTATGCTGTTATGGAGGATGACATCGCATCTGTTACGGCGTGGTTTAACACAATTCCAATATTTAATCTCGTGCTAGGTTTTTTGGTTTTAGGTGAAGTTATAACAAAAACTCAATTTTTAGGATTTTTAGTCATCACTACTGGTCTTATCTTTCTCTCTTTTAAAAGAACAGAGCTCGGACTCCTATTTAAAAAGAAAGTAGCCCTACTCATGTTTTTTGCTTCTTTTGCCTATGGTCTTATGACTATTCTTTTTAAATTCGGATCAGATGTGCAGTCTTTCTGGGTTTCTTCATTTTGGCAATACGTTGGGTTAAGTATTCTAGGTTTGATATTTTTTATTTTTATAAAGCCGTACAGAGATTCGTTTCTAAAAATATTTGTAAACAAAGGACTAAAATTTTATTCTATAAACGCAGTAAACGAATTCTTATTTATCGCAGGTACAATGATTTCAAATTACGCCTCACTTCTTGCGCCTGTTGCACTGGTGTCGCTTGTAGGTTCTTTCCAGCCGGTGATTGTGATTATATTTGGTCTTGTTATTGCTCTTTTTTCAAAGACAAAAAGTGAAGAATCCCTTACTGTAAAAGAAAGAATTATTCAGGTTATAGGAATACTTCTGACGATAGCTGGACTACCTTTTATCTTATTCTAAATATCCAAACTTTTTAAGTTTAAATTGGTTTTCTTGAATAAATTTTAAACCGATATCATTTCTGTACATGACTTTTGGAATAATAACTTTCTCTGCGATACTGCAAACTTTAGCACGCGCTTCTTCTACTGTTTCGCCAAGGCCGGTAATGTATCCAACATATCCATCTTGTCCAGCTATTCGATAAGTGCCATTTTCGTCACGCATCACATCCTCAAAATGTAGGTGAGATTTTTCTTCTTCTGTTAGATTTTCAAAATAAATTGCAATATTTTCATATGCATGTTCTGTTCTTGATACACCTTTTGTGTAAGGAAATGGCGGGACAGCTAAAAGTATCACTATGCCGCAACCTTTGTTGTATTTTAGTTCAAAGTCTTCTCCTTTTGCTATGGCAAGTAAAAAGTCAGCCCAAGGCGAAATGTGGATTTCTTGTTGAAGATGAATTATGGGTGTGCCGAGCCTTGTTGTTGCTTCAATAGCGAAGACCCCTTTTTCGTTGGCGATACAATTTATTTCAAAATCACCACGAAAGTTTGTGGATCTTAAAAAGTCTTCAAAAGGCGAGAGTATCTCATTAAATAAAAAATTATCTTTTTCTTCATACCACGCGAGCGTTCCCATTTCACTGGTTAGTGGACCGATGTCTCCTGGAAAAAATCTCTTATGTTCAAAATTTATTTCTGTCGGACCAATCCATTTTTTACCATTAAAATATCTTCCGACTCCGATTTCGATACCATTTATGAATTGGTGTAGAGTTATTGGGTGTTTGCTTATCATTGGGTCGGTTATGTAGTTTTGCAATACCGAAATGACATCTTCTCCAGATTCTGTGTTTCCTATGTAGGTAATATCTTTTGAAATATGGTCGTTTTGTTTAATAACCCAACGTCCACCGTTTTTAGTGACAAATTTCAGTGCCTCGCTTGGAGATTGGAAATCAAAAAGTTTTGTCGTGAGTATTCCGTGCCTTTTAAACATCTCTTGGCCATACTCTCTGTTTATTTCAAGTTTTTCTGCTTCAGCGCTTCCGCCAAAAACATTAAAACCTTCTTTTCTTAAATAGTCTTGAGTTTCTCCGTATCCAATATCATCAAAAACTATGAGGCCGTCTTCTTTTACCCAATCAAGCTCGAGTTCCCAGTTTTCTGTTTTTGGAACAATACCGTCTAAATTTTTTTTTGATTTCAGATCACCAATAAATAGTTTAACTTCGTTACCTTCTTCATGTAGCTTTCGTGCGAGATCTCCACCAATGAGATTTTTAGATACAAATAATATTTTCATGATATAATTTTACTATAATAAATAAGTAAATACATAATGCCTATTTTGGATAACTTAAAAATGTGCGGAGATGCCATTCCTGGTTTTTTAGGTATGTTTGATTTTACAATAGCGCCGAAACTTCTTTTTTATGCGTACATACCGACGATTTTAATAGCAATGGTTTTTGCTATTGTCTCTGTTTCTCGTGACAAGTTTTCGAAACTTTCACTGTCTTTTTTTTCAACCGCTTTATTCTTCTCGCTCTGGCTTGCAAACGAAATAATTCAATGGACTGCCGTGTATCATCAAACAATATTATACAGTTGGAAGATGTCTATTGTATTTGAGAGTTTGTTTTTTGCTTCGATAATCTTTCTTATTTCTTACATCGTCGGCAAATCTCCGTTTCTACATAAATTCAAATATGTAAATTTACTTTTGCCGATACTTTCTCTTTTTCTAATTAACAGCCAGCTAAATATTTTAAGCTACGACCAAGAGCTTTGCGAGGGTGTGCCCGGTAACCTCTGGAATGTTTTCTACGGAATTCAAACCCTAATACTTATTTTGGTTGGTGTTATGGGTTTCAAAAAATTAAATGAAGAGTCTGAAAATGAATCATCTTACAAGAAAAGAGTTATGCTAGGTGTTTCTGCGCTCTTCTCTGTATTTTTGATTGTAAATATTATTAGTGAAGTCACTAGTTTTTATATTATTAATATAATAATTCCAATTGGTATGGTCGTGTGTGTTGTGCTGTTTGCTCTGACTGCTGTGGAATACGAAATATTTTCCTTTAAATTTTACAGATCAGAAGTTCTAATATATTCTTCTGTTGCACTCGTGGGAAGTCTCATCTTTATTCCGGACGACTATTCAAAAAACCTGATCATTCTAAGCACACTCTTTGCCCTTGTATTGCTTGGAAAAACCATAACTTCAATTAACAAAAGAGAGAAAAACCGCGCACTTAGTCTAGATAACTTAAATAAAAAGCTTACATTTCTGGACGAAAAGAAAAACGAATTTCTTTCTTTTGCAACTCATCAGCTTAGAAGTCCGCTAACTTCAATAAAATGGGGACTCGATTCTCTAAAAACAAAATACGATACAGAGACAGTTTCTCACCTGAAGAAAACCACAGACGATTTAATCGATACAGTAAACGACCTTTTGGATATTTCAAAAATAGAGCAAGGTGGAATGGTTATTAAAAAAGAAGAAGTCGAACTTTTGGATTTTATAGGAAGTATTGTCGAAGAATTTAAAATGTCGGCAGAGAAAAAGGGTCTTGATCTTTCTTTTGAGTTTGAAAATTCGCCGTGCGTTGTTTCTGCTGATCCAAACAAGCTAAGACAGGTTTTTGTTAACTTGATAGACAACTCGATAAAATATACAGAAAAAGGTTCTGTTGTGGTCAGTCTTTTGAAAAAAGACAAAAAAGTTGTCGTAACTGTTTCTGACACAGGACCTGGAATTTCAAAAGAAGAGTTAAAAGATCTTTTCGATAAGTTTTTGCGCGGAGCGGCCGGCAAGGCTTCAAAGTCTGGTTCTGGACTTGGGCTTTATCTCGCAAAGAAAATAGTTGAAACGCATCATGGAAATATTTTTGCGCATTCAGATGGACAAGGAAAGGGAAGTCAGTTTTCTGTCGAGCTTCCTAGATAATATTTTTGTAATTTATTCCGTATCTTAGTTTGTTTTTTAATTCCTGTGCGGCTCTCACATATCCGCCGTCTGTTCCGTCGATAAAGTTTATATATTCTTTTTCTCGCTTGTGGACGTAACAGGTTATTGTTGTTGAATCTGTTCCAAAATGACCAAACAAAATTTCTCTATTTCTTTCACGACGCTCGAGCTTTTTCAAAAGTTCTAATCTTTGTTTTTTTGTTCCAGCAACAATCGTTTTTAAAGAGCCGTCGATTTTTAAAGTGTCTGTCGCTGTGGCAATATCGCCTTGAATATAGTCTTCGTGAATTTGAATTGGGAGTTTAATATTCGTTCGAATATACATTTTACTTAAAAAAGATTTGAACATTTGAAAACCGGTGTAGAAAATATTTAACTTTCCATATTTTAAATACGATGCTCTTGAAAGCGTTTTAAAATCAGAACTGTGGCCGATTTCTTTTCCAGATATTGGGTGGCGCCTTCGAAAAGATCCATAAACATTTTCAATATCTCTTAAAACATGCTGATAGATTATCGTTTGCTTTTGTTTTTTGATTGGGTTGATTATCAAAACCAAAATATCTTTTTTGTGCGCTGGCGGTTCTATTTCATTCCACCTGCATTGAAGTCCGCTTAAATTTAATTTACCAGAATCACCCTCTCTTTTTGTTATAAATCTTTTGTCTGATTTAATAATTTTTTCAGCTTGGCTAAGTCCCGCCCCCAAGAAAATAGCTTGCGTGTAGCTATCTACAATTTTTATTTTAGCAACTTTCAATCTATGTCCGTATTCTTTCAAGCTTTCGATAGAGATTGATCCAACCCGAAGCGAAAGTCGGAAATTGTAAAGTGCGTTGTTTCGAAGTGTCGCCAAAGCTTCTAAAACTTCTGCCAAAATTTTTTTTGGAACGATTATTGAAGCTCCATCTCCGCCGTATATGAAAGGAATTTCGATTTTGTATTTTTCAGCAATATTTAGCGCGACAATAATTGAGCTGGCGGAAATAATATTCATTTCTTGATACCTTCCTTTTCCAAATTGTTCTGTTGAGTTTTCGATATCGGTAACGATTATTGACCAGTTATTCGGGACACTTTTAAAATACTCTTCTTTTGTAAGAGCTTCTTCTAAATCTTTTTTAATTACAGGCAAGTCTTTGTAAAAAGTATCGGTACTTATCATTTGCTTTATTATATCAAGAAAAAGCAAAGAGCGGGAAAATTTCCCGCTCTCGTAATTGTGCTGTTGTTAAAACTTGCCACTCCACGCATCGTCATTTTGGGGTTGGTTGTGCCATATTCGAGCGCTTGCCATGTCGCACATGTGACAAAATGCAGCAAGTTCATTCATGGTACGTCTTTGTGGGCTGTAATCTTTGTACTCACCCTCAACATATTTCATTGCGTTTTCTTGGTCTGGTGTGAGCTTAATTCCATATTTGTGAAGCTGTTTTTCTCGAAAGTCTTTTTGAGCATCTTTGCTGTAAAGACTTTCTTTGATTACCGCTTTTCCTTCTACGATATCGTACTTCCAGGGTTTCTCAATATCATGAAGGAAAAGTATCAAAAGTGCATCAGATATTGTGAAGTCGAGTTTCCTCAAGTAGCTCATACAATCATATAGATAGATTGCAAAGTTCATGCACTCCATAACATGGTCGTAATAACCACCCTTCCATGCCTGGTGATTGTTCGATGAACCTTGAACAGTTTTGAAAAGATTGATATTGTCTGCTAGTATCTTCTCGCAGATCTTACCATTCTTTCCCTCAATAGCTTTCACAAGCTCTTCAAGTTTGTAGTACCTTTTCATTTTGAAATGTGTTCGTTCAATTTGATATTAGGCTTAATACTTATACTTGTCAATGATATTAAAATTTCTTTTATAATGTTGTTTTTTATGTTAATCTAGGCTTTATACGGAGACGTGTCAGAGTGGTCTAATGTGCCTCCTTGCTAAGGAGGTGGGCTTTAATCGGCCCCGAGAGTTCGAATCTCTCCGTCTCCGCAACGACCTTAAATCAATATTTGTTATGAAATTAATAACACTAAATACTTGGGGAGGTAGAGCTGGATGTGAAAACCTATTACAGTTTTTTCGATCAAATAAAGATAAAATAGATATTTTTTGCTTACAGGAAATTTGGTCAGCTCCATATGACGACCTTGAAGGTTTTTCTGCTGGAGGGAAAAATATAGAACACGAAAATATTCTTGTTTATGGAATGCAAGATATTTCTAAAATCCTTTCTGATTATAAATCGATCTTTAATCCTCATTACCTAGATAATTACGGACTGATGATTTCGCTTAAAAATAATATTAATTTAGTAAAAGAAGGTGAGCTTTTTGTATATAGGTATAAAGGCTACTTGCCTAAAGGCGATATAGGCCGCCATGCAAGAAATATTCAATACACAAGTTTTAATTTAAATTCCAAAGATGTAACAGTTATAAATTTTCATGGATTGTGGAATGGTCAAGGCAAGGGTGATTCAGAAGAGAGGATCGAGCAATCAAAAAATATTATTGAGTTTATAAAAAATTTAAAAGGAGAAATTGTTTTGTGTGGAGATTTCAATCTTTTGCCAGATACAAAAAGTTTAAAAATGTTTGAAGATTTTGGTTTGAGAAATCTTATTTTAGAATACGGGGTAAATTCCACAAGAACTTCTTTTTATACAAAACCAGAAAAATTTGCTGATTATATTTTTGTGAGCAAAGGGATTAAGGTTAATGATTTCAGAGTTCTACCTGATGAAGTGTCCGATCACTCTCCAATTTTAATTGATTTTGAATAATAATTTTATGAAATACCTAAAAAACACAGAAGAACAAGAGTCAATAAGATGGATGAAAGAAGCTGCTAAGGTTGCAGAAAAAGCTCTTTGTCTTCGCGCAAAGTGTGGAACTGTTATTGTGAAAGATGGGGAAGTTATTGGCAGGGGATACAACGCTCCGCCTTTAGATGATTCTCAAAATCAAAAATGTCTAGAAGAATATGATTTTTCTGGAAAACCAAAATATGATCACACGTGTTGCATGCATGCTGAATGGAGAGCTATTCTTGATGCTGTAAAAAATAATCCTGATAAAACAAAAGGAGCTTCTTTGTATTTTACGAGAGTCGATAAAGAAGGAAATATTTTAAAATCTGGTGAACCTTTCTGTACTGTATGCAGTAGATTTGCACTGGATGTTGGCATTGCAAATTTTTTACTTTGGCACGAAGAGGGTATTTGTGAATATCCAACGAATGAATACAATAATTTGTCTTATGGTTACAAAGATAAAAAGAATGCTTAGGGCTAGAAACATAAAATTTGCTTAGATTTTATATATAAGTAAGATATTACTTATTGGAGGATTGGGTGAGTGGCTGAAACCAGCGGTTTACTAAACCGCCGAGGGGTAAAACCCTCCGAGAGTTCGAATCTCTCATCCTCCGCAGGTTAGTTAGTAAATTATGAAAATATTCATATCATATCGTTATACAGGTGAAGATCTTTCGGTGCTGAAAGATGTTCTCGAAAAAATAATTTCAATATTTGAAAGTAAGGGTCTTTCAGTTTTTTGTTCTTTTGGACACAATGACTTTTTCATGGAAGAAAAATATTCATATAAACAAATACTTGACTATGCTCTTAAAGAACTTGATGAGTCTGACTATGTTTTTGCTTTTGTTAAATCTAAAGATAAAAGTGAGGGAATGCTTTTAGAGATTGGCTATGCATATGCCAAAGGTAAAAAAATAATTCTTGCAAATAAAGATGGTGTCAAGACAACTTTTGTTAATGAGCTAGCTGAGAAAATTATCTCTTTTGAAGATCTGGATGATTTATATAAGAAATTAAAATCTTTAGAATTATCTTAATGCGCCAGTGAAAATCCGTAAATTTTTTTGAAGCCTGAATTTTTTAAAGTTTTCTTTGCTTCTTCTATTGTTGCGCCGGTTGTCACCACGTCATCAATCAAAATAATTATTTCATCTCGCAGAGAATTTCCTGAAACAACCTTAAAAGAATTTTTAACATTTTTTATTCTTTTATTTCTATCTTTTATTTTATTTTGTGGTGCGTGATTAAAAGATTTTGCCAAAATACTTTCGTTAATTTCTATATTTTTATTTTCTTTGGCTAAAACTTTGCAAATCAAGGTCGACTGATTGTATCCTCTTTTTGTTTTACTTTGTTTTGTTATCGGAATTGGCACGAGGATAATTTTTTTGCCTTCCAAAGAATTGTTTTTCAAAAAATTTCCAAAGATTTCTTGCACCGTTTTTTCAATATCGCGCAAAACAGAATGCTTTTTGTTGAATTTTATAAGCCAGACTATTTTTCTAACAAGCGGATTTTGATATTTAAAAACCGAAGTCGCCCAAGGGAAAATAGTTTCTTTTGATTTTGGGATTTTATTCAAACAAGTCTCACATATCCAAAAGTCGGGCGCCTGACAACCGACGCATTTTTTCGGAAATATTATCAAAAGTAATTTATTTAGGTTTATCAACATTTATCTTT
>CAZOPP010000002.1:28061-29842 GCA_964581875.1 uncultured Candidatus Saccharibacteria bacterium | reverse complement strand
TTTTTCGAAGCGCTGAGTTTGGCTTCTTTGGAGTTGTTGTTGTAACTTTTGTACAAACACCTCTTTTAAAAGGAGAAGCGTATGATGTTGGTCTATTTGTAATAGAATTGAAACCACGTCGAAGAGCAAGAGTTTTTACAACTCTTTCTGACTTCTTTCTTCCCTTTTTAACTAATTGACTAATTGTTGCCATAATTTGAAAAATAGCCCTTACAAAGACTAGTCCGCATACTTTACTATGTGTATAAAAAAAATGCAAGTGTTATTTGCAATTTTCAAAAAGAAAGGCCCGCCCCTACTGGGGCGGGCCATCAGTCTCCCGAAGGAAACTAGTTCAGAACAACCTTCACACTTTCGGCATTTCGCTCGCCGACAATGATCAGGTTGTACACACCAGACGGTCCTTTTATGACTACCTGGTTACCACTCCTTTGCACTGAAGCTTCTCGACCGAGTTGGTCAAAAACTTGAATGCTTCGGAAATTACCTTTGATGTTCACCACCTCGCCTCTTAGGGCGGGGTTCGGATACACCAAGTAGCTATCTGGTTTTTCAGGCCAGAAGCTGAAAGGTTTGATGTTTGAAAAGTCATACGACCCGTCAAGGTCGACAGACTTCAGTCGGTAGAAGCTAAGCCCTTCTAGAGGACTATCATCGACCAACTCATATTGGATCATCTGTTGGCTATTATGAGAAGCCTCTACCGATCCAATACTTTCAAACACCCTCCCGTCAACCGATCGCTCGACGTCGAAGTGACTACTTCCTTGCTCGCTGGCAGTCTGCCAAGTTACGAGCGCGGTTTCGTTTTCTCCTTCGACGTCAAACGACACAAGCTCGACAGGAAGAACCTGTCCACACGGCACAACCACAGGTTGGTAGGAGTCGAGCTCCACCAACGCTTCGATCATTGTCGTGTTTGTGGTCAGCGGAACAGCATGCGCCTCCGTAAAGAATGCTGGGTAAGCGGTAAGCTCGATAGCTACCGCTTCTTCACAAGAGCTAAGCACCAAACCCTCGCTTCCGACCGGCGTCACGATGGACCCGGTCGAAGAGTCTTTGTCTTGATAACTCAGCATTTGGAAGTAAGAAGACTCGATGATCCCCTTTCCCCAAACACCTCCACCTTCGTGAACAGCTCTTGTCCACGACGCGCTCAAGGCGCTTGGATCAAGCTTGGACACGAATGAATACGACATGTCTGGGTCTGGCGATGAATTGATCGCCTGACCAGTCATGTAGATACTCGTTCCGTCGGTGGTTAGGTAACCACCGTTCACAGTCCAACCAGATGGCGCGAAGATGATGCTTGCGCTAAGCAGGTTTAGACTGCCGTCTGTATAGACGAGCCCAAGATACTGACTCGATGATCCCCTATATGAGAGAAGAAATCCACTCTGATAAGGAACTGCGTCGCGCAGAAACTCGTCAGCAGTGGATCCAATGATTGTTTGCCTATGGCATATGCCCAGGTTATCAAACACTGTCACCGAAATGTCATACAAGCTACCCACGGTTGGGTTGCTCCCGAAAAGGAAAATTGAATCCCCGGAAGCGATCACCCTTTCGGCATGATGACCACCGCTAAGTGATCTATCGACAGACTTCCACCAGAGAATATTTCCCATAGCGTCGAGCTTGCCGACCATCTGAGTTCTGGTCGAGGACGATGTCCTCTTTGTCCCAGCGACGATTATCTCACCGCTAGGATTTTCAGAAACCGAAGTCAGGACCTCTGTCGTGTCTCGCGACATAATTGGAGTTCCCAAAACCTTCGCCCA
>CAZOPP010000002.1:11225-27961 GCA_964581875.1 uncultured Candidatus Saccharibacteria bacterium | reverse complement strand
TTGACCAACAAGAGCTTGCCCTGTGGTCGCCGGATCAAGATTGATCTGCTGAGCTGCCAGCTGGAAAGCCAGAAGCCCGAAGGCGAAAACAAGGAAGGTTCTCATGTGGTTATGTGTGTTTTATGTGTGAATGTTCGCGAAATGCGAACATCTGTGACAACGTACTTTCTCAGCTTCTTTTATACCATTTTTGACATAAAAAGTCAAGTGTATGTGTGGATTATAAATTAATCTAAAAAACACTTGATTTTACTGATTTTATGTGTTATTATTTAGCCGAACAACAAACACCATCAAACGATGAAAAAGCTAACGCTTCTCTTTGCTTTGATGGTCGCCACCGGCACCTTCAAAGCTTACGCTCAGGATGTCGTCTACACTTTTGAGGCTCCATGTCTAACACCTTGCGGTACAGATCCGTGCAACGGTGCCGGCACTCCATTTGCATCGACCGTTAACACTGCGGTCATATCTTCTGCAAGCGCTTTTAACTTGGGTCCAGGATTGGGAGCAGGATTTAGTTGCGCTCCAATGAATGGATTCGCAGTTGGAAGTCCGGGTCGCGCAAGATGGGCAAACAACTGGCCAGTAACACTGAGCCCAGGCGCTGACTACTTTGTGTTTAACATAACTCCAAGCTTGAACAGTTCCGTACAGCTTTCGTCGATAAGCATGAACATGCAAATATCGTCGAGTGGACCGACCGCGTACGAGATCAGGATGAGTCAAGACGGCTTTGTCACCTCATCCAACTTTGTTCTTGCGAGCAACACTGGAACGGGCTGGTTTTCAAGATCTGTAAACACAGGACTTCCTAGCTTCATATACCCGCTAGAGATACGGATATATGGATACTCTGCAAGCACTGCAGCAGGAAGTCTCCGAATCGACAATGTCACAATTGGAGCTTCGGTCACCAACCTCCCCATCGAGCTAATCTCTTTCACTGGAGAAAGCTTCGACGAGGATGTACGACTTCGTTGGACAACAGCCAGCGAGCAAGACAACGAGCACTTCACTCTCTTTCGTTCACAGGATGCGACAAACGCAACATCCTGGGAGGAGATTGGAAGAGTTCCTGGAGCAGGAACAAGTCAGAGTCCTATCGACTATGAGTATGTAGATGAGTCACCGAACATCGGGACAAACTACTACCTTCTTCGTCAAACGGACTTTGATGGAACATTCACCAGTAGCAACATTGTTGCTGTCGAATTCCTAGCTTCAAAGGACTTCTCAGTGTTCCCGAATCCGACATCGCGTGGTAGCCCCGTCAGAACGTCCAAGAGAATCGACTTAATTTTCGATGATCTTGGGAAAATGACGAGGTTCGACTCGCAAAACATCACACTTGAAGTGCCTGGGGTATACACCCTGGTCCACCAAAGTGAAAACGGTTTTTCGGAAACATTCCGACTAATCGTCACCCCCTAGAATTTCTAGGAAGACCTTCGCCTTAGGGCGAAGGTCTTTTCTTTTTATTTATATTGACAAAAAATATTTTTGTGATATTATTCAACCAAAACAAACCCTGTCCTTTAACAGAAACAGATCATGAAAAAACTACTGACCATAATCATGACGCTTTGCGTCTGCTTTGTGTACGCGCAAGACCAGATCAGCTGGGTGCGGTTCCAATGCGGCGATAGCAGTACGGTGAGATACGTCTCGCTCGAGGACCGCAAGACCATGTTCAAGGTGAACATGTCCTGGCCCGAGAATGAAACACGAGAAGTGTTCCAACACTACAACGACAACCCTATTGGCGTGTCCATGGGTCAAATGCCGGGAGGTGAATACTTCATCACCCTGGATCACCCCGGTGAAGACGTCAATCCGGTAATCGGATACCAGAGCATCTACATCGTCAGGCTGGGAACCGCAAATGGGAATCACTCTGAAGACTGCGATGTCCGCACTGAACCGACGCCAATTATCCAAACCACGATGAGCGCCAGCCCACTTTCGGGTGGCGGGTCACTCATAACCATTATTGGAAACTCACATACCGCAGATACTGTGGCGAGCGACCATGATGGCTGGGGTTGGATAGGAACCGGTATACCATGTAGTCGTCACGAGATCTCCATCATCACAGATGTGTTTTCTGAAGACGGCCTGGTGTTTTCGGACACGACGATATGTGTTCCAGGTGTGCCGACAGACTTCTCTGCTGAGTTTGACTATACGGGTCCGTACACCATGTTGTGCGCGGAAAGCCGAATGGAAAAACGAAGCATGGAGGTTCCTGCCGAATTTCCAACACGAGTGATTGTGCTTAGCAGTCAAACGTGTCAGATGGCAGGACAAGTTCCTCCAAGCATCGAGCTTCTGATGTCTTGCGATGATGGTACTATCGGTACACCGCCGACAACAGGAGACAGAGAATTCCTCGTTCGGTTCAATATCGATTGGCCGGGTGACGATGAAGAGAAACTCATATATTACACAGTCCCGAACAACAATACGGGACTATCGGACTTGGTGAGCAGTGGACAACTCTTCCATCGTGGGCAAAACTACATCGTAATCCAACACGATGATGTTGACCCCGTTTCGGGAAGCTCATACTTCCAGGAGTGGTACACCAGGCTCGCCTTCCGTTACGGTGAGGAGTTCATATACAGCGAACTTTTCATCGCTTCAACGGAACCGGCGCCAGTGCTCGAAGGATCGTGGCTTCTCGTAAGTGGAGACTCAGTGTCGTTCTCTTACCGAGAGCACACTGAACTATCCGAAGCGCTCGGCTGGGGATGGACTCTGGGCATATGCCCAGAGTACGAGCTCATACTCATCAAACGGGTAACCGATATCAACGGAGAAGTGTTCACGGACACAGTCTTCCTCACTCCGGGTATACCCGTTGATGAAGAAGATAGCTTCCTTTACACAGGAAACCCGACTGAACTCTGCTTGGAACTCGAGATGCAACGCATTCACCTCGCTGATTCGGCTCACTTCGAGCCACAAACAATCGCGACGGTGGATGGTGGATGTATTTTAGCAGGAAGCTCGACAGCGATTAGCGAAAGCGAAGGTGTTGCCGAGAACCAAACTCGAATCTTCCCCAACCCAACAACTGGACAGGAAGTTCGGATACTCGGGGCCATACCCAGCTCGAAGTGGTCTATCTTCAGTGCATCAGGAAGCCTGGTGCTGACTGGATCAGGTCATATGATCGATGTTTCTTTACTGCCTCCCAGTGTTTACGTTGTGAACATTGAAGGTGATGCTACTGTTCGGCTTGTCCGACAGTAATAACAACCCGAAAGGGAAAGGCCCGGCGTAATGCCGGGCCTTTTTGTTTTTAATATTTTGCTTTTGGTTCTTCTTTTGTTTCTTCTGGCTTAGGAATTATCCCATCTTCAAGGTTATGTGGTGCAAGTTCATATCTTGTCATATCATGAGCGAAAGCATTCTTTTCTTCTTCTGAGAAATTGTGAATTATAATTTCATTTTCTGAAATTATTCCATCTGATAAATTACTGCTTCTTGCGTACTTTATTTTCTCTAACAAAACTCTGAAACCATGTGAAATAGAATAAGGCGTGCCATTTGGAAGTCTTATTGCCGCAGTAAACGTAGCCGATTTTGTTTGTCCAGATGGTATTGTAAAATACTGGCCAGAAAATCCAGAAAAGGAAGCAGAGCCCAAATTTACACAATCTAAACACGCAACAAACTCAAGTCCTGTTGAATTATTTGAATTATAGGTACTAGCCAAAATACCATCAACAGTTGAAAATTGATTATGGTACTCAAACTCTCCTAAAGAATTTAGTTTTTGAAAACCTGAGACATCAAAATCTGCTAAGTAATTTCTAGTCGAGTTACCCTTTAAGTTTAAAATTGAAACATTATAAGAGCAAATATTTTTTATATTAAAATATGAATCAAACTCTAGATAATGTCCATAATCTGTAGAAATTATTTTATTATAATTATATTTATGCTCTACCTCCAAGCATGTTCTTTGAGCATAAGAATCCGCAGGTCTAGGGCCTGGAAAAACCTGAGCGCTTTGGTCGCTGTTTTTTATTTTTTGTTGAACGTTTAAGATTGCCGATGTTTGAACAAGCGAACCAATAAACAAAAGAGATAGAAGACCCATCATCACTTTGTTGTTTTTAATATCTAGTTTTTTTAATAATCTCATAAAAATTTTTGCTAATAATTTGTTAATTTAATTATATCAGTATTTAAAATTTAAAATCCCCTTTTACTCTACTTTTGTGGAAAATTATTAATTCTGGTTTTCACTCATATTTAAAGCTTCAATTCCGGGCAAAGTTCCAGAAGAAAGAAAATCTAACATTGCTCCACCACCAGTTGAGATAAAAGAGATACTTTTTTCAAGGCCTGTTTTTTTAACCAAGGCAACAGTGTCTCCGCCACCAACGACAGAAAATGCATTCATTTCAGAAATTGTTTTTAAAATTTCTTTCGAAGACAAATCAAAACCTTCTTCATAAAGCCCGAGCGGTCCATTCCAAAGAATTGTTTTTGCATTTCTGATTGTTTCTTTTAAATCCTGTAAAGTTTCTGGTCCCATATCAACAATAATATCTTCTTTTGATAAAGAGTTTGGAGCTTTTGCCTCACCTGTTTTTACAATCACATCAAAAGGTATTTTTATATTTGGTCTATCAAAAAACTTTGCAACATTTACAGATTCATCCAAAAGAGACTTTCCTGTTTCAAAACCAATCTTTTTCATGAAGTTGTTTGCCAGCGCACCACCAATAAAAATATTGTCTGCTATTTTCGAAAACTTTTCTATCAAAGGAACTTTTGTTTCAAACTTTGCTCCACCTAAAATAAAAAGAAAAGGTTTTTCTGGCTCATCCATTTTTTTCAAACTTTCAACTTCTTTTTGAAACCAAATCCCAGCATAGGAAGGTAAAAATTTTGTCACACCAACAACAGAGGCGTGCTCTCTGTGAGAAACAGAGAAAGCTTCGTTCACATACAAATCAGCCAAACTCGCCAAATAAGCAGCAAACTCTTCTGTGTTTTTTTCTTCGCCTTCGTTACTTCTCAAGTTTTCTAAAAGAATTATTTGCCCTTCGCTTAAATTTTCTGCAATCCCTAAAACTTCTTCACCATATAAAACTGGAATAAAAGTTACAGCAATAAATTTCTTTAAGTATTCCGCCACAGGTGCCAAAGATTCTTTTGGATCTCTACCAATATGACTTATCAAAACAACTCTCGCTCCCATTGTAGATAAGTGCTTTATAGTATCCAATGCTTTTTCGATTCTTGTTCCTTCATTTTCACCAACTGTGCCGCCTTGGCCAATTGGAACATTGAAGTCCACTCGCACAAGAGCTGTTCTTCCTCTTAAATTTTTAATCTCAAGAATTGAACGCATATTATCTTTTTAGTAAATCTGATTTTTTAATAATCTCTGTAAACTTTTTTGGATCCAAACTTGCTCGGCCGACAAGCACTCCATCCACTCCACCACTTTTTAAAATAGATTCAATGTTTTTTTCATCAACAGATCCGCCGTAAAGAATTTTTGTTGGAGGAACAGATTTTGTGTCGTATATATCGCTTAAAACTTTTTTGATAAAAATAGAAACTTCAAAAATTTCTTTTACAAGAGGTTCTCTCTTTGCCGAAGCGCCAATAGCCCAAAGTGGTTCGTAAGCTATAACAATATCTTTGATTGATGTTTTTGGCAGACCAGACAAAGCAGACAAAAGCTGTTCTTTTATACTTCCCAAAAATTCCCCTTTTTCATCGCGAGTAGATTCTCCAACACAAATAATAGGCGTAATCATTCCTCTTAAACTCGCTTTTACTTTTTTATTAACATCTTCGTTTGTTTCTCCTTCGGCTCTTTTTTCTGAGTGACCAATAATAGAATAAATTACACCAAGATTTTTAAGCTGAAGATAAGAAATATTTCCCGTAAAAGATCCTTCTGCTTCAGGAAATAAATCTTGAGAACCTAAAACGATTCTGTGTCCAGAAGTTTTTAATTTTTCAAGATAAATAAAAGGTGGACAAATGACTGTTTCTGTATTTCTGGTTTTGTTTGCAACTTTTTTTATTGAAGAAAAAGTTGCTGATGCAATTTTTGAAGAAACTGGATTCATTTTCCAATTCCCAACAACAAGCCATTTTTGTGTTTTCTTAACCATAGCAATAATTATATCAGATATTAAAAAACTGATAAAAACAAAAACACCCTTTCGGGTGTTTTTGTTTTTTATTACCAAGAGATTCTGATTCGTCCGTTTTGTGCTGTTCCTTGGTAAACATTTAGTGTTGGATCTATACATTTTCTTGGTTCACCGTTTCCGAAACCAAGAGTTGTAGGTATGGCTTCTCCAGATAGGTTACATGCTGATCCACCAGTTGATCCAGCCAATCCTTCTTGACCTCTATTATAGTTAGGTCCTGCTGTATGGCCAGTATATCCATGACTTGGTTGTCCAGGATTTTGATTCCATCCACCACCTTTTCCATTTGCTTCTGAGTTATCGAGTCCCCATCCTCCTTTAGCAAGCTGATAATCTGATTGGAATTGGCTTAAGTAGGTTGTTCCACCCCTTGAACCATTTACTCCTTTTGCTCCGACAATAAATTGCATTGAAGGGCTTGTTATTTGATTCCCTGTAACATTCATTTTTATATATTCACCAGATCCGCCACCTTGTGTCCTTGTAACAACAGAAGGGTTTGTAGGAACTGAACCTGCACCTCCTCCTGCTCCCCACAATTCAACAGTAAAGTTTAGCGGGTCACCGTCTATGTTTGCTGCAATAACCGCATTTATTGCAGAAAGTTGATCTGGAGAAAGTGTATGATTTCCGGGTGTATCGAATACAATTTCAGTAATACCTGATCCTGGATTTACATTTTCTGGTAATCCAGAAATTGTTACATATCCTGTACCACCACACCCGCCGTCTCCACCTTCAGTTCTCCAAAAGCTATAACCTTCTCCAAAGATACTGCCAGGATTATATGTTACCCAAACATCACCATACGCTCCGCCACCGCCACCACCACCGTGACCAGGCGCACCGCATCGTCCTTTTTGACCAAAATAAACACTTGATGGTGTAGGTGCCCCTATTCCACCACCGCCGCCAGCACTTGGTGTTGTACCAGACAATCCTGTTAACACGTTACCGTCGACGTCATAAGCTTCCCCTATTCCACCACGACCACCGCAAGAATTACAGTTTACAGAAGTACCATTATTTGTTGTATATCCAAATTGTCCATTCCAATCATTGTTTCCATTATTTATACCTTGGAATGAAAAATTACCGCTAAGACCTCGTGGTGCTTGAGTGTCACCTGGAGAAGTTTCAAACATAGAACCTCCTTTGCTTCCATACATACCACCTTGAGCCACCTGTCCAACTTGATATGATGGACCAGATACTGGGTCAAAAGTTATTGAGGTTGAATCACCATATCCACCATTTGTTGCACCACTTGTAGAAGAGTAACCTGAAGAATTAGTTGTATACTGAGCTTTTTGACCACGATCACCACCAGAACCAATATTCCATGTCAGCACATCTCCACTTGTGACATCAATTTCTTCTGTAAAACATTGTCCAGCAGCCCCGCCTCCACCACCAGATCCACCTGTTCCAGCATTTTCAGGCTGATTGTTTGCAGGAGCTCCAATACCTCCACCACCTCCACCACCTCCACCACCACAATATTTAACATCAACAGTTCCAGTAAAGTTAAAGGTGAATTGAGATCCGTTATCTACATCCGTAAATGTTACAGTACCGTCACCTTGGCTAGCTACTGGACCAACTTCACCACCATTTGTTGGTGCATCGCCCGGTGAGCCAGACGGTGGACACATTACCACTTTAAATGATCCTTCTATATAACAAAGGTGTTTTACACTTCCGTTCACCCATTGACTGTAAGAAGCGCCATCAAGACCTTCTAAATACAAGTCACCACCTGTTCCAACATATGTATCTCCTTGAAGCATTGAAAGACCTTCGTTTACAAACGCAGAATATCCAGATTCGTTGTTGCTAAGAGTTAGTTGTCCAAGATCAAATCCAGGTATTGGTTGTGTTTGTGTGTAAGTTAAATATCTATTCCATTTAAATGTTCCATCGTCATCAACAGACATTGGGATTCTTCCTGTTCCAGCATCTAGAAGAGATGGGTTTGAAGTTGGTCCTTTAAATCTAACGAAAGATGAATTAAACAAAGCAGTTTGAGTTCCACCTGCAGGATCTTTGAATGTAACGAAAGGTGAACTTATATCTGTAAATCCCCCAGAAACGGTAAACTTGTTTCCATAAAGAGTGTTGTTGTTTCCTGTGTTTACGTTTACGTTTAAGCCGTTTAGGTTAATGTCTCCGTTGCTTTGACTTGTTCCAAGGTTAATAAGACTAGACAAAATTCTTGTTCCAAAAATAGCTGAAGGAACAACTCCTGTTGAGTTATTGTTTCCAATCATAACTGATGGACCAGTAATCAAAACCGCAGGGTTTGTCAGGTTTGTTCTCATTGCGTTTGGTCCAATAGAAATGTGGTTTATCATTGTTGTTGCTTTCCATGCATCTTCTGCGCCGTCATACCACATTGTGTTTCCAGCTTGTCCTGGTGGAAGACCATCATTATGAACACTCACTTCCCATGTATTTGTTGTCGAGTTCCAAACTAAAATATCGCCATTGTTTTCTCCTGGTGGAATTGGGTTCTCTCCTTCTGGTCCAACCTCCCAACAATTACACGTTGTATTCCAAATAAGAATATCCCCGTTATTTCCGCCATCTGGGATTGCTGCTCCCCAAGTTACATTTCCATCTGTATCTGCAGATTTCAAAACTGAACCAGCTTGTGGTTGCGCACTACCAGAAGCAGGCTTGAATCGTAGTCTACCGAAAATATTTAACTCTGAAGGAGAGCTTTCTAGACCAACGTTTGTACTATTAAAAAAGTAAGAAGGGATGAAAGAAGTAAATTCATTATATGTTCTTCCAGAATCAAATATCACTGACCCTCTTGTTAAATCTTGTCTAAGGTTAATCTCTTCTTGCTGTGAGTAATTAGCCTTACTGGTTATGAACCCCTGTTTTAGCTCAATAACCCCAGCCTTTGTTTGAAGATCTGGACCAATATTCAAAGGAGATGGTGTATTTGTTCCTATAGTTGGCCCACCAGTTGGAGCGGTCCAGTTGTTTTCTGTTTGTGCAAATAGACTTGCTGGCACAGAGAATACTGCAACAAACATTAGTAATAAAAATTTTGATAAAAATGTACGCATGATATTAATAATAAATTTATAAATGCTTCTTATATAATAACATTTTTGTATTTGTAAATTGACACTAAACATTTACATTGTGGAAAACTTTTAAAATTTTTTACGAAACAAAAACATCTCGCACTGCGAGATGTTTTTGTTTCTAGAATTCTTCGTAACCTGGAATATTTGATCCTGGTGGATATGGACACTCCGGAGAACCCAGTAGACATTCGTAGCCTTCGATGACAACATTCACACTATCACTTGCTGATGCACCTTCGTCATTTACGCAAGTTAGTGTAAATAGACTTGGGTGGTAATAAAACGAAGATTGTGTCATATCAATAACTATTGATCCTGAACTTGGCGCAAAACTGTTACCATCCCAAATACCGTTTGCGCTTTGATTATACATACTCGATGTTCCAATACATGAAGTTGAATTTTGAACAGACCAACTAATAGTTACAGGTGCTCCAACAACTGGAAGAAGCTCATAATCTGATCCGTAATTATTATCTGGATTAGTAATTACCAAATCAACTACTGGTATTGGCGCTGCTGGCGGCGCACTTCTTTGAACATTTATAGTATCTGACGCTGGTGGAATTGTAGTTCCGTTGTTTGACTGACAAGTAATTGTAAATCTAATTGGTGTTACCCCTATTGGCAATGTTGAGACAATCGACGATAGATCAAATCCTGAGATAGAGAAGTTTGGATTTGGTCGTGAGCCTGTCCATCCAGAAAGACTTTGAATAACATTATTTACTCTAAATGTTCCTACACATGAGTTTGGTGCAATTATTGAAGTATTTCCTGAAGTCCAACTTATAGTTCCTGTATCGTAGTCGCCACTTCCGTAAACTATAATATCTTCTTCAACGTCTAGGTTAATAGTTGTTGTCGGAGTTGATGTATTTCTGAAGACAACATTATTACTATCACCAAATTCAACCCCGTCTATGTCAGTACAAATTATTTTGAAAACAAATGTATCCCCTGCACCAACTGTTGGCGACGCCGCAAACGTGGCAACGTTATGAACTCCAGAGTGAGGACCAGCATAGTATCCATTTGAAGCAGTTGGAACAGCTAGGGTTCCGTTGGTCCATCCATTTAGAGATCCTGGAACATCATTGTCGTCATAAAACTGACCTGTACAAGCAGCGACTCGTGAAGGATTTGTAAATGTCCATCGAGGACTAACGTTGTAATCAATCGTGCTTTGACTTCCGACAGGCAGTGTATTGTTTGGTGTAAATCCTGTAACCAAAACAAGACTAACTGTTGGTATCGCGGTATCATATGTACAGTCTCCTGGTATTGTAGCTTGGGGATTATAGTTTGAAGCCGTATTGTCCATACAACCTTGAACAGCATCTACAACTGTTACTGTTGCGGTTCTTTGTGGAAGCGAAGTTCCGTCTGAAGCCTGACAGTTTATTCTATATGTAGTTGTTTGGTTAATATTGTTGATTGGGTGACTTCCGATTGGAAGAAGACCTCCTACCGTTTGACTAATAACCCCAACGTTTGTACTATCTCCACCCGTTGATCTCCAGTGAGGATAGTTGCTTGAGTTGCTGTATGTATTACATGTAGCAACTCTTTTTTGTGGAGTATTGATTGCTTCCCAACGAAGAATTGTGCTTCCACCTTGTGGAACAACTGTGTCTTGCGCCCAGAAATCTAATCTTGCAACACCTGGAAGCGCAACAGAAGTATCACAAAATCGACATTCTGGATTTTTGAAACTAATCCAACCTACAACTGGTCCGCCCCAAGCCCAACCCGAAAGATCACCTGTTGTTAGGTCTAGAGTTACCCCATAAGATTCTCCACCATTGAAATTAACACAGCCATCCCAACCATCGCCAATAGTATCATCGCCTGCGAGAAACTTTGCCCAACCAGCAACCTTTCTGGTGTTTCCGTAACTATCATCTGTAAAATTAAGATTTGTAACGGTTGCTACATTGTTCCAATTTGAAGGATAATTTTGCCAGCAGCTACTCACTCTTGCATCATCGAAGACAAGCCAGCCCAGATTGTTACTCCACGCTTCTCCGGACATTTTTCCAAGCTGACTACCTGGCTCTAAATTTATTTTCACTCCCCAAGGTCTATTTGTACAATGTTCTGGTTCACAGTTGAACTTTAACCATCCGCCGCCACCTTGACTAATATCTGGATTACTGATACCTGTTCCCATCCATGCAAAACCATAGACATCTGCTTCACCACGAAGATCAATACCACCAGGTCCTGTTGGTCTTACAGGGTTTACATCTGATGGACCAATTGTCGCTTCTACAACGTTTGCAATAAAAATATATGAAATACTTAGCGCAATAACGGCAAAAACAGATACAAGTATCTGTTTAGTATATTTCTGAAAAATGTTTCTTAAAAGAGCCATATAAAACTATTTTCTTATAGATTCTAGTATTGATGTCTTTTGTTCTTGTGAAAGAGGTGCGCTGTTTTGATTATTACTTTCCACTTCTGCTCTTATTCTAGCTTTTTGATCAGCCGTAAGCACGGGCTGAGAACCTGATGACTTTCTAACTTCTTCTAGAATTTTTACTTTTTGTGAGTCGCTAACATTACTTGGGTTATTTCTGATATTTAAAACTTCTTTTTTTCTAAGCAAAAGTCCAATTGCAACAACGATAATAACTCCGATAACGATAACTACTACTTTTTTGTTGTGAGATTTTTGATTGTCCATATATTTTATAGAGCTTTTATTAAATGTTTAACTAATTTAATCATATCATTTGATTTATTTAGTAGAAGAAAATTTTGCAGACTAATGTGGATATCGATTTTAATTATTATTTTCTTCTGGAGCTTTCAACGCTTCGTATGCCATCTGATAAAGCTCAGCTTCTGTATATTGTTTCATTTCACCTTCTGGAGCTTTGAGTGCTTCGTAGGCTTTTTGATAAAGCTCAGCTTCTGTATATTGTTTCATTTCACCTTCTGGGGCTTTCAGCGCTTCGTATGCCCTGGCGTACATTTCTTTCATTACTTTTCTATTTTCAAAATGTTTAACCAAAACTATTACAAGAACAATCGCTAAAATAAAAAGGAGAAAGATGAATGTCTTTTTTTCTTTTTGAGATAATTTTACTTGTGACTTCATAATTATGTAGAATTTTTATTTCTAAAATATTTAACAAAATAATTATAACACTCTTATTTCTAAAAAAATTTATATAAAAGCACTATTGTGGATAATTTGACCAAATCAAAAAAATAATTTATGATAGTTTATGTAAATTGTCCTGCACCTGCCGGACTTTTTTTAATGAATTAAGGGGTATTACAATTAAATATAAACAATATGTTAGATTTAAAAGCTTTAAAGTCGGCGTTACTACAACTAGAAGAAGAAAAGAAAATACCAAAGGAGAAAATCGTTGATGCGATTGAACAATCTTTGGCGGCCGCATATAAAAAAGACTACGGAAAGAAGGGTCAGATAGTTCGAGTAAAGCTCGATCTTGATTCTGGTGCAACAGAATTTTATCAAGTTAAAATCGTTGTTGACGAATCGACTGTTCGATTTCTTGAAGAAGATGAAAATATTGAAGACTTCTTGGAAGAAAACACAGAAAATCTCGAAGAAGATGTAAAACCAGTTTTCAATCCTGAAAAACACATTCTTTTAGCTGATGCGAAGAAAATTAAAACTGATGCAAAACTAGACGAAGAAATTATATTCCCTCTTGAAATGAAAGATGATTTTGGTCGTGTTGCAGCCCAAACAGCAAAACAAGTTATTATCCAAAGAATCAGAGAAGCTGAGCGAGGAGCTGTAATGGAAGAATATGGTGATCAAGAAGGAGAAATTGTAAATGGAATCGTTCAAAAAGTAGAACGAGGTATTGTTTTTGTTGATTTTAATAAAGCGACAGGAATAATCCCACGAGAAGAACAAATTTTCGGAGAACGATTTGTTACAGGACAAAGAATTAAAGCATATCTAACAAAGGTTGAAGAAGGTCACAGAGGAATTAATCTTTTCCTTTCGAGAACACATCCTAAATTCATTGAAAGACTATTCGAAGTTGAAGCGCCAGAAATCGCAAACGGAATTGTAGAAATAAGAAGTATTGCGCGAGAAGCTGGAGCAAGATCAAAGATTGCTGTTTTTTCACACGATAGCAACGTAGACCCGATTGGAGCATGTGTTGGACAAAGAGGTGTAAGAGTTACGACAGTAATGAACGAACTTGGAGGAGAAAAAATCGATATTATTCCTTGGAGTGAAAATCCTGAAGAATTTGTTGCGTCTGCAATATCTCCTGCGAAAATACTTTCTATTAAGACAACTACAAAGAAAAACGAAGAAGGTGTTGAAGAAAAGGTTGCAGAGATTGAAGTTGCAAATGATCAGCTTTCACTGGCTATTGGAAAAGGTGGGCAAAATGTTCGTCTTGCTGCAAAACTAACTGGATGGAAAATTGATATTAAAGGAGGAGAAGCAGAAGAAGCTCCAGAAGTAGACGGTGTTGAGGAAGAAAGTGAATCAGGTGAAGAAGAATAATATTATTTTTAACTTAATTAATATATGAATCTTTGGCACGAAGTATCAAAAGGTGAAAATATTCCAGAAGAGATAAATGTAATTATCGAAATACCAAAAAATTCACCAAACAAATATGAGATTGATAAAGAAACTGGATTGATTAGTCTTGATAGAGCAAACTACAGTTCTGCACCCTACCCTTTTGATTACGGATTTGTTCCGCAAACACTTTGGGAAGATGGTGATCCACTTGATGTTGTTGTTTTAACGACTTTCCCACTGCATCCAGGAATACTTGTGAAATCAAGACCTGTGGCTGTTATGGAAATGATAGACGATGGCGAATCTGACTATAAAATTATTGCAGTTCCAGTGGATGATAAAAGGTGGGACGATACACATGATTTGGGAGATTTGAACAAACACATGGTAAAAGAATTTGTTCACTTCTTTGAAACATACAAAGAATTAAAGAAGGGGCAAAAAGATATTGTGAAAATCCCGAAAATCTCTGGAAAGAAAGAAGCAATGGAAGCTGTACTTAAATCAATCGAGATTTATAACGAAAAATTTGGGAAATAAAAGGAAAGGACGGCGCGCGAAGCGCGCCGTCCTTTCTCTTTACCAAAAAACATAAAAATTATACAATTTAAATATTATCAGATTAAGACAAATAAAATAATGAAAAAATATAAATATTTAATAGTTATTGCCCTATTTTTCGGACTGTTCCCTTCACAAGGAAATGCCGAGATTGGAGTAAGAGCAGAATCAAAAGTAAAAGTAGATACTTCTTCAGAAAGTAAAATAGATTTAAGAAAATTAGATCTACAAAAAAGATTATTCCAAGAAAACAATAAAGATGAAAAAGGAGAATTTATGAAAGCTAGAGAAGCATTTATGAACGCAAGTTCTGAAACTCGAAATATGCTAAGAAATGAATTTCGAGGAAAGTTTGTTGCGAGATTTGAATACGCACAAAAAAAACTAACAGAATTTCAATCAAGAATGGATGTAAAATTAGAAGAAGAAGCTAAAGCTGGTGTAGACACAACTCTAGCAGAAGCAAAGCTTGAAGAATCAGTTTCTTTTATGGCAAGCATTGAAGCAGACGTGTCAAAACTTCAATCAATCTTGAACGAAAAATATTCTGAAGAAGAAAGAGCTGCAAAAAAAGAAGAGGTTAAAAAATTGGTTGAAAGTTTAAAAACAAATATCAAGGCATCACATAATGCTTTGAAAGAATCTTTCAAAGAACTACGAGCTGCGATAAAAGCAGAGATGGAGGTCGAAACATCTGCAGAAATTAATACTTCAGTAAACTAAAAATAAAATGGAACAAGAGAAAAAAGGCGGAAAATTTGGAATTGTTTTGGTGATAATAATTATTTTAGGAATAGCTTTATACTATTTCAAAAATAAAGAAGAAGTTCCAACAAATAACACAGGACAAGAAGCAAGCCAAACCATGGAAGAAAGCCAAAGTATGGCTCAAGAAGAAAATAATTCTGTCGAATCAAGTACAAGTCTTGAAACAGAAGTTGAAAATCTTGATACAAACTTTGAAGACATGAACTCAGAAGACCTAGATGTTTAAATATCGATAAAAAGAAAAATCGCCGACAAAGTCGGCGATTTTTCTTTTTATTGGACAAAAAACTACATATGAGTAATATACAGATATATTCACTTAATTTAAAAGTCAGATGAAAATACAAAATCTAGAAATAAACAAAAAAGACAAATCTATTGTTGAAATCAAAGGAGAAGTTGATACTTCTGATTTCGAAGCTTCGCGAGAAGAAGCAACAGAAAAACTATCTTCACATGTTGAAGTAGATGGCTTTCGAAAAGGAAAAGTTCCAAAAGAAATGGCAATCAAAAAACTGGGAGATCAAATTATCCTTGAAGAAATGGCACAAATAACTCTTTCAAAAGCATATCCACAAATTGTTACAGAAAACAAAATCGACGCTATCGGATATCCGCAAATCAGTATTACAAAATTAGCAAAAGGAAATCCTCTTGGTTTTACTATTTTGACTGCGGTTATTCCAGAAATTAATCTTCCTGATTACAAAAATCTTGCAAAAGAATTAAACAAAAATTCTGAAACTGCAGAAGTTAAAGATGAAGAATACGAAGGATTTATAAAACAAATCAAAAGAGCAAAAGCTCACGATGATTTTCACAAAGCAAATCCTGATGTAAAAGGACACGATCATGGAGAAACAAAAGACGAAGATTTGCCAGAGCTTGATTTAGAATATTTAAAAACTCTTGGAAACTTTGAAGATATGGCAGACTTTGAGAAAAAAGTTAGGGCAGATATTTTAAAAGATAAAGAATTTAGATTGAAAGAAAAAAATCGACTAGCTTTGATTGAGAAAATCGAACAAGAAACAAAAATAGATGTTCCAGAAATTTTGATAAATAGTGAAATTGAGAAAATTGTTGCTCGAATGAAAAGTGATGTTGAAAAAATGGGATTGAAATATGAAGATTACTTAAAAAGTCTCGGAAAAAATGAAGAAGAAATGCGAAAAGATTTTAGAGGTGATGCAGAAAAAAGAGCAAAGATTCAAATGATTGTTGGAGAAATTGCAGTTAAAGAAAATATCAAACCAGACGGAGAAAAAGTAAAAGAAGAGATTAAAAAAGTGATGGATGCGTATAAAGATGCTGATGAAAACAGCGTAAAAATGTATGTAGAAAGTGTGCTGATAAATGAAGAGGTGTTTTTGTTTTTGGAGAATCAAAAATAGTTTTATATCAGAAAGCCCGAAAGGGCTTTTTTGGTTTTTCTTTATTTTTAACTAAAAGGTTAACGTCACTTTTTTCTTAGCAAAAAAGTAACCAAAAAGCTAAGACGCAGAAAAATATATCTAAAATTTATTCAATTTTGGCTAAGAAAGTGATGAACTCGGAAAGTCTATACTT
>CAZOPP010000002.1:0-11215 GCA_964581875.1 uncultured Candidatus Saccharibacteria bacterium | reverse complement strand
ATCACTTTCTAAAGCAAATTAAATAAATTTCTAAACGCTATATTTTAAGCGTCGGAAAGCATTGTTCTTAGTACAAAATATATTGTTTTTGGAGTGGTGTTCTCGTGTAGTGTCGAAACACCTTTGATTATATTTTAGTTATTTATTAAAAAGAAAAAGGGCGTCCCATCTGGGACGCCCTTCAGGCGGCGGTCTAGCTCGCGCAGAGCTGTAGATCTCACCTGCTAGCTTGCCGCAAGCTGGCTGGCAGGTGTCACACTCGCAAGGAGTGATAAACGTTCCAGCTGTCGCGCACCTGCCACACCATCAGGTGTGAATGCAGGGCGGCCGCGGTGCTCACGTTCACATGGTTGAAGCTGTTGTCGCCGTTCATGATCATGCAGCTGCACGATCGTTCAGGCTCCAGCACCACCGTGCGGCCGCTGCTCACGATCACCAATTCGTCGAGGTCCAGGTCCACCAACTTGTTCACGTTGTTGCGATTCAAGAGATAAGTGCCATTGCCGACCGTGTGATCGGATCGGTGCACCACGGTCTCCTGGCCGCTGACTTGCGCGAATGCGCTGCAATACTTGTTGGTGATGCTGGCCAGGAAGATCCCTTGCTCGGGCATGATCTGGTCGGCCGATGCGCTGCTGTTGTCGACTACTTCGATGTTGTCCACCTTAGGCCCCGTGTCGGGTGCCGAGAAGGCGGGTTGGGGACTGAACGCCAGGCCGGCGATCAGTGCCATGATTCCAATGTGCATCTTCATGGTATGAAGGGTATTTGTTTCGTCGGATTGTTTGAGCCCGACTCTGGGAGGAAGTATAGCATATTATAAAAACTTGTCAAGCGTTTTATTTTATGGTATAGTCAAAAGCGTATAAAACCATTATTTATCAACATATTTTAAATACCATGTTAATACCAACAGTAATCGAAAAAACACATAACGGCGAAAGAGCATATGATATTTACTCTCGCCTTCTAAAGGAGCGGATTGTCTTTCTTGGAATGGGAGTTGAAGAAAATTCATCAAGTAATGTAATTGCGCAACTTCTTTTTTTGGAGTCAGAAGATCCTAAAAAAGATATTTATCTTTATATAAATTCACCAGGAGGAAACGTAAAAGATGGTCTTGCGATAATAGATACAATGAATCATATAAAACCAGATGTGGCGACTGTGTGTGTCGGAATGGCAGCTTCAATGGGCGCAGTAATTCTTTCGGCTGGAGCAAAAGGTAAAAGATTCATACTGCCAAACGCCGAAGTTATGATTCACCAACCCCTTGGTGGCGTTGAAGGCCAAGCTTCTGATATTGCTATTACTGCGGAAAGAATTATCAAGACAAAAGCAAAACTTAATAAAATTTTGGCAGAAAATACAGGTCAGAAAATCGAAAAAGTTGAAAAAGATGGAGACCGAGATTACTGGATGGATGCAAAAGACGCTCTAAAATATGGAATTGTAGACAAAATAATGGAAAAACCAAAATCTAAGAAGTAATTAAATAAAAAGAGGCGGGGCGCGAAGCGCCCCGCCTCTTTTTATTTGCTAAAACTTACTAAAATCAATTACGTAAAGATTTAAGTCGTGTTTGTTTATAAATATAAAGTAATCTTCTTTTTGATTTACCATTGGATTTGTCATATCTAGCTGATTTGCAGTTTTTGCGGTATCTAAAATAATTTTTGCAGTATTTGTTGTTGCATCAACTTTCCAAAGCATATCTCTAAACAAAGTTTCTCCTTTGTACCAATCGTCAGGAAAAAGAGAGAGCGGCATTGCACCAGGGGCACCACAATAAACTGTTTTACTATCAGTTGTCCAAACACATTTTTCTGGAAGAGTTGTCGGAGAAAAATCGGATATCTTCCCTGTCGCGATATTTAACAACAAAGTTTTTAGTGATCCATTTTCATATGAACTATAAATAACCATTTTCCCATCAGGGCTAACATTTGTAGTAAGACCATTCACGTTTGAAATTATATTTCTCATACTGTTGTTTTTTATATCCAAAATATATGAATTTCCAGGATATTTCCCCGATGCTCTTGTGGTCAAAGAAACAGTGTTTTCGTTTATCCATTGTGGAATAAAATCTGAAAACTTAGAATTCCAAACTTTTTTTGTTTGTTTTGTTTTAAAATCATAGACATAACCAGCCGATCCAGAAGATTCTTTTGTTAAATAAAAAACTTTTTGACCACTTAAAAGCGGCGAAACAAAAGAAATCTTGTTACTCAAAAGTGTTGTATCTATTGTCGAATAGCTTCGAGCTGTTTCAGTTTCGATGGCTGGTTTTTTGATTGAAGCTACAATATTTTCAACAACTCCATCTTTTAAATATCTCATCAAAATCGAATTTTTTGAATTATCAAAATACGCTTCATAGACTCTTGCAACTTGTGAGCTTGTAACTCTTGTAAGAGGCTCGCTAAGTTTTGTTGTTTTGTCATAAATATATCCATTTGCGCGATCAACAAACCGAACAAATTCTACAGTTTCTTTTTCTGGAGCTTTTGTTGTTTTTGGTGCAATACCCTGAAACTCATTTAATTTTCTGTATGTTCCACTTCCAACAACCCCGTCCGGAGTAAGTCCATTTTTTTCTTGAAATTCGATAACAGCATTTTTAAGATTTGTATCAAAAGCGTTGTCTATCGTGAGTGAAGGTGAAGGAGTTTGTCTGTTTAAAACTGTCTTTATGTCAGCAACTTCTTTTCTGTCGTCACCAAATTTAAGTGAAGGATATCCTGTAAAATCATAACCCTCTACAAGATTTGCAGAAACTTCTTCTGGAAGTTTTATCTCACGTTCAATATACATAAAAGTTGCGCCGGCAACAGGTTCTTCACTTATCTTTTTCAAAGTTGAAGAATCGTCGTTTGATACGAAGTCGATAGCGATTGGTGTTTTTGTATTTTCTTCTTCGTTTGTTTGATTGTTCTGAGAATTTGAATTGTTTCCCCCGCTTCCACCGATTGAAGTGTCGTCAGAATCAATTCCAAATGGATTTTCAATATTTGTTTGAATTTGAGTTGCATCTTTTTTGTTTTTCGCTCGCACAAGTATAATACCAAGAATAACCAAGCCGATTACAAGAACTGATATAAGTAAAATTTTAAAAAGTTTTTGTGACATGGTTTTAAGGGTTAACTTTTATTAAATGAGTAATTCTATTTTTCCCAGAATATGACGATAAATTTGATATCTTAATATTCGTATTTGTAGTAACAGCACCAGCAGATTCAGCAATTTTACCATCACCGTAATATATGACGACGTGACCATTCCATACCAATATATCACCAGGGACAAAATTGTATGATGCTCCATTAATAGTTACACTTTGACCATTCGAAGAAATATTGTTACTTTCTATTGCTATGGCGGCTGGATCATTAACCATACTTGAAGTTCCAGAAAAGGTTGGCAAACCAGAACATCTTCTAACCTGATTTACAAAACCGGAACAGTCTAAACAAACAGAGTTATCTGGACAAAATGACCTACAAGGAACGCTTCCGTTTGGACCCTGACACATATATGGTCCGTTTGCCTGCTCCCCTGGGCTCAACTTAAATTGTCCGCCCTGAGGAAGGGGTCCTCCCTTACCTCCCCAACGATATGTTGTCTTTCCTGCAAAACTATCAATTATTCCTGGTATTGATGAGGGTCCGCCTCCCATAGGACAAACCAGCCCAATATCAGGAAGAGGGGAATTTGCAGTAATTGTTCCAGACTGATCAGTTTGAGCTGAACCAGACCAATAATCAGCATCTCCTATTGATAGTGTCTGCGTTGGTATCGTCAAATTCAAATCCTCAGCAAGATTTGGGTTTATTGTATTCAATATAACCCAAGCACCTAAGGCTAAAACAAGTCCGATAATCGCGTTTATTATATAGTCCTTGCCTTTTCCCTTTCCACCAAAAGACTCAGATGTAACATAAGTTATACCACCAACAACAATCATTATAAGAGCCAAAATTCCAGCAATTACAATAAGCAAAGTGAAGAGTGATTCAAACCACTGACCCAAATTTGGGTTTCCTGTAAACCCTGGAAGCGGAGCAAGTGGCTCAGTGGAATAGTTGTCGGAGATTACGCTTGTTGGTGTACCTGTGACACCCGTAGGGTGAGTTGTAATATCAATAGTTCCAGTGTCTGTAGAACAGATATTTGGTGCGCCGTATTCTAAAACATTTGGCGGAACTCCAGCACCTTGAGGACAACCGAGTAACCAAAATTCATCACAATCATAGTCGCATTCATATTGAATGCCTAATCCAGCTGAATCAACAGCGAAAATCTGTGGATTGCCAGAGGCGCTTGTGTTGTATATTTTTAAAAATATCTGACAATCATCAAACCCCGCCAACCAATCGCAAGATCCGCCATTTCCTCTTTCTCCAACAATAAGGGGAATTGTAAAATTACTATTTGTTGTTTCAAAATTTACAAAACCACCTTGAGAAGAGGTTGAACCAGCCTGTTTAATTCTCACACGAATATTTTGTATATCGTAAACATCAATACTTGGACCACCTATAATATCAAGATCTATATTTTGAATTACAAAATTTAAAACATTCCCCGCCTGAGTATCACAGTTTTGTGTTTGAACATCAAAATAAATATATGGGCGAGATTCATCACTATATTCGTTTATAGTAAACCACCCTGGCGGTCTTGCATTAAATGATGATATCTCACAAGCCTCTGCTTTTTCGCCAGAAAATACAAAAAAGCTAAGAGATAGCGTAAAAACAAAAATTATTTTTTTAAAAAAATTATTCATTGCTTAAAAAATTTAATCGAAGAGTTCTCCCGTTTTTTTGCAAAAGTTGTGCTGAGTTGTCTGTACTAAAACCAAGATCAATACTATTTACATTATTTGCAATTGAAAGAATTATACTATTTTTTGTTTCTGTTGGCGTTATTTGGCGATTAATTCTCCACTCTGTTTTCAAAGAAGGGTCACTCCAATTATTTGTGAAAATAAAATATGGCTCAGCAACAATATTTAAAGTTTTTTTAGAAAATGTTTGATTATCTTTTATTGCCTTGTTGTAAAGTGGTCCGTAAGCAAGACTGTTTTCATAGAAATGAAGTTCTGATGAAGCTGGTGCAACTGAAACGCTTTTTGCAAGAGACCTTGAGAAACCAGTAGCAGAAACCTCAACTCTGTTTTCTTTGTCCAAAACCGATGGTGAATAAACAAAACTATTTACCCCATAACCAGATTGACCAGGTGCATTTGATCCATCTTTTCGCCAAGCATAGACAAAAAGGCTTGGATCTAGAACATAGCCTCTTTCATTTTTAATTTGAGGAATTGCCACAACTCTAATACTCGAACTTTTAATTGGAGTAACTTTACCTTTGTAAAATGGTGGTTCATAAGCACCAACAACCTCCCACAAAATATCTACAGATGAAGGATTTATTTTAATTGTTTGTTCAATAACTTGATTTTTTACCTTTACAGAAGCCCTTATGGTGTTGCCATTTTCACCGATTAAAAAATTATAGCTTTTCATTCCAACACCTTTTCTGTCGAATTTTCCGTCTTTATACCAAGAAACTTCAGCATTGTTTATATCAATATCAAAAGAAGAGACTGTGACAGAAACATTGTCGCCAACAGCAGGATAGAGAGAAGATGCTCGAAGCTCAATAGACTCAGCGTGAGAAAAATTTGGTACAACTAAAAAAAGAAAAGTGGTAAAAATAAATTTCTTTAACAAAGATGTACTCATAATATTTTATGAATTTAATTCTTCTTCAACTTCTTTTTCAATATTCGATATTTCTCCTGAAATTGCTTCAACTTTTCCTAACTGTTTTTCAATCTTGTCTTTCGATTCTTCAAGTTCTTTTATCAGACCAATACCTTTTGCGATATCTTCTTTAACATGTTTTAAATCATCTAATTCTTTTTGAACTTCTTTCTTTTTTAGTCCAAGTTTTTCTTGAATTTTTACAAGCATTCCCCGAAGACCTGTAACCTTTTCGTTTAAAGATGTGGTTTTTGGTTCATCTTTTTGTCCGACTGTTTGATTAAATTCTTGTTCCAAATCAGACACACTTGCTGAAGATTCTTCTTTTTTAGGTTCTGGCGCTTTGGTCTGATCAGGTTTTAAAGCTTGTGAATTTTGACCTAAAGAAATTTCAGAATTGCTTTTATCCATTTGCTCTTTTAGTAAACTCAAGTCTTCTTTGTTTTCATTTGAAACAAAATTTAATCCTATTTTTTTAAGGTCTGGATCGTCGCCAACAGGTGGCGCACTATCAATATCTACAAATGTTTCCCCTTTTTCTTCTGAAGACAAATCTACTCCAGCGTTATGAAGAGTATCTTTCTCACCTCCAGTAATATTCGTTTCTTCTGTTGTTTTTTTATCTGTATCCATTGCTAACATTATAGCAAGAGATTTCGAAAAAGCGTCTAAATATTGTGAATTCTAGTCTTGTTCTAGGAACATCTTTTCAAGCTCTTCTATTTCAGAATCGAGCTTTTTTCGTTCGTCGTCCATAAAGTCCGCATCTGATTTTGACTCTTGTTTTGGTGATTTTTCGAGTTTTGACTCTAAAACTTCAACTTTTTCTGGTTTTTCTTCAGAAACCTCTTCTTGAACCAGGCTTTCTTCTGGTTTTTCAGAGTTTTCGTATGAAATATTTGGTATTTCTTCCCTTTCAGATTCACCCTCTTCTTGCAAATATTCTTCTTTTGCCTTTTTTATGGCCAAAATCTGCGATGGATCGGAAGTAATAATTTGATCTTCGGTATATGAAGCAATGATTTTAATAGCAACGTGCTTTAGTCCAGCAAAGAATATTCCCTCTCCGACTTCGGACTCTAGAAGAAGATATTTTTCTTCGTCTGTAAGATTGAACACTTTTTGAAGAGCGTCGGCAGAACTTGTGGACTGCTTCAAAAGAAGTTGCATTGAAGAGTTTGTCACGATTGGCATTCCGTATGGAGAATTAATGAAGTCGTTCACGTCTTGAGTGATAGTCGAAAGACCGAGATAGTATTTTCTACCTCTTTTTGCGATTGAATAAAGGAAGCTCGCCGTGTCTTCTGATTTCATCATCCACCAAGCCTCATCGACGATCAAAAGTCGCTTTTTAAGATTTTTTCGAACAGCATTCCAGATGAAGTGAGTAACTATGTACATCGCAACAGGCTTTAGGTCGTCTTCCATATCTCGAACCGAGAAAACGATAAACTTTCTGTTTATATCAACATTTGTTGGCTGGTTTAGGAAATTTTTCCATGTTCCTTGAGTATATTTCAAAAGTCTTGTAACAACAGATTCACTTCCCTCAAGTCCTGAAATAACCATTTCAAAATCAGAAAGAAGCGGCGGTTCAATATTTGCAAAATCAGAACCAGCTGAAATATCTTTCATTGCGTATGTTTCTGTGATAGCTTTGTCGATTAGCGCGTCTTCTTCTGGTGTAAGTCCGCCAAGCATAATTCGGAAAAGTCCAACAAGCTGAATTGTGTTACTTCGCAAAACATCTTCTGCGGTTTCGTCGCCTGTTGGCATTGGCAAATCAAAAGGATTTATATGGTGTTCAGAAGAAAGAGAAATATTAAAATATCTTCCGCCAATAGCTTCGGCTAAATATTCGTATTCGCGTTCTGGGTCGATAACAATAACTTCCGCGTCAAACATCAGAGTTCTCAAAATTTCAAGTTTTGTTGAATAAGATTTACCAGAACCAGACTTGGCAAAGGTAACAGAGTTGTAGTTTTCAAGAGAAAATCTGTCAAAAATTATAAGCGAAGAGTTGTGTCTGTTTACACCATAGAGAATTCCTTTATCAGAAGACAGGTCAAAAGAAACAAACGGAAACAGGCTCGAAAGTGGTTCTGAATTTAACTTTTGGTGAATGGCAAGAAAGTCGTTTCCTGTTGGAATAACGCTATTAAAACCAACATCTTGTTGGAAAAGCGCTGGTTTAATATAAACAAGTTTTGACTCAAGCATCGATTTTACTTCACTTTCTATTTTCGAAAGTTCTTTTTCCGAATCTGCATAAATTGTTATATACAAACCAACGTCGAACATTTTTTGTTGTGCTTGTTGAAGACTGTCTCGCAAACTTTCCAAGTCTTGATACGCAGTATCCAAAACAGGATCACGAACCAAACCTTTTGATTCACGAACGTTTATTTGACTTTGAACTTCGGCAACTTTCTTTTGAAATTTCTTCAAAATATCTTCTGTGTTTATATTGTGAATATGAATTGCAACATCGAAAATTTTGTCTAGGTTGATTATTGGAGTGAACCAGTTGTCAGACAGATATCTTGGATAAGAGATAACGAAATATGTTCTTGTTATTTTATCTCCAAGGTTTAAATTTTTTGGCGAAACCTTTAAAGCAGATGGCGCCAAAATATCCTGAAGCTCGAGAGTTGCAGCTTCATAAATTTCTTTTGGCAAAACCGGCATTATTTCACGCTTTTTTGAACCAGACTTAGTATTTGATTTTAAGAAATTATCAAACAGTCCCATATTATTCTTTACTAAAATTTACTTTTGCTTCAGCATCGCCCGGATTAAATACTTTGTAAAACAACTCAACTTCTTCGTCAGTTTTTAAAGCCACGGTTCTCACTCCCACACGAGAAAGTCCTTGTTGCACAAGAGAAACTCTTTGCTCGAGCTGTGAACGATATGTTTCAAATTCTGCTTTTTTATCTTTTTCGATATTTGAGCTCGGTAAAATTTTACCTAAAAGTCCGCCAGATGTTACAAGATTTGCAGGAGTATACGGAACAACGATAAAAAAGTGCTTTGTCATAATATTCACATTGTCAGTAAAGTTTTGAATAAACTGCATGTATTCTTGTGTTTGAACTTTCAAAAGAGGTTCTGTTTGGTTTTTAAGTTTTTCTTCAAGCGTTGCAAGATATGAAGTAACATCATATTTTCTTGATTGAATAGAAATTTGAACAGAAAAATCCAAAGTGTTTAAGAAATTTTGAAACTGCATAATAATCGCATTTTGCTCATCTTCAGATTTTAGGGAAATGTTTACAGAAGACGCCATTAAAACAGATCGCAATCCACCATCTTTCAAAACAACGATTCCATCTTGAATCTCTTTTATTGGTACAAATTCTTGTGATGCACGTGCGTTTAATGCCATGATAAGTAAATAAGATTACTTTGTATATTCTATCACACAACTACTTCTGTCTTTTGTTCATATCCAAAACATCGAGACTCCATGAAATGTCTTTTAATTTATTTTCTGTTAGTTTTGGTAAACTTGAATCCAAAGAAGTTCCTGATTTTTTACTTGGAAGAACCTTTTCTTTTTTAGGCGCGCGTTGTTTCCAGACAAAAAGTTTACTTCTAAAAAAGTAAACAAAAGAAGATTGCAAAACTTCAGAAAAATCTCGACCATTTACTTTGTAAAAAGTAAGCGCCAAAGCAAGACCGACAACAGCAATAATCAAAGGAACTGCAATAAAAATTGGCAGAACTTTGTAAAAAACATAACCACCGCCGGCACCACCCAAAAGATAGATGAACTGCTTAAAAGTAAACGGGCCAAAAATTTTATCTTCAATCTCGATAAATTGTGGAACTTGAAATCTCATACTTATATTATAGTAAAGTGTTTTAAAAGTAGTAAGTGGAAAGAAAAAATCCCTCACGGGATTTTTTCTTTATTCAATAGGTTCACGATAAGGATCAAATTTTATTTCTGGAATTTTTATCACATTATCTTTTACTTGTTGCTCTGGAACATTTTGTGGTTCTTTTTTCTCTATGACAATCTCTGGATTTGGCTCTGGTTTTGGTGTTGGGATATTTTCTGGCACCGGCTTTTCTTCTACTGGTGGTTTTGGTTTTGGTCTATTGTCGACCATTGTTTGAATATTTCTTTTTTCTGTTTTCGGCCTGTAATTTTCATCCAAATCAACGCCAGCGTGGTGAAGTTCATCTTTTTCTTCATCAGCCATAATCTCGCCTGTCGCAACTTTTTCATAATGAACCTTCAGTGCGTCTCTTATTTTTGAAAAAAGTCTACTATTTATTTCATCAACAATATTTGAAAGTTCTTCGTCGTTTACACCTGTTCTTTTTTGGACATTTTCAGGAAAATCTTTCGGGTGTTCAAGACCAATCATTGTCAAAATAGTTTCAATAGAAAGCACATCAATATCGTCTATGTGCATTTTGTGTTCACGCCCAATATTAAAGACAATCCTTTCCCAGTCGGAACTTTTAATAGCATTCCGAACTTCTTCGGGAATATTTTGCATTTGCTCTTCTATTAACTTTTTTTGATTTTCATCCATGTTTTATTTTTTATCTTCTTTCTTATCTTCGTCTTTTGGTTTTTCTTCTTTCTTGTCTTCGTCTTTCTTTTCTTTTTGTTGCTCTTCCATATATTCTCGAGCAGCCCTTTCTGCTTTTTCTTTTTTAGTCTCATCTTTTATTGACCTTATTTTATCAGCAGTCTGTTTTGCATTACCGGTTGCAATGTTATACGGATTAAATACATTTTTTATCCAACCATCTTCAACTGTTCTTGCGTACTCATCTCTACGCCTTTTCTTTTCTTCCTCAACACTCATTGATTTACCCTTAAATTCATCACTGTTTTTAATATCTTCTATTGCTTTTTCTTTTTCAGAAATTTTTACTTTTATTTTTTCCTGCTTACTTTGAAGTTCTATTATCTCATTAGATTCTTGCTCTGTTCTAACTTCTGGGCCAAGGTCTTTTAGTTCATTTAGTCTTTTATCAATTCTTTCTTCTTCAATTCTGGAAACTTTAAGTTCTTTTTCTTCATTATCAATCTTTTCTTTATAGACCTTGCTCCTGCTCTCTATCTCTTTTTTCTCAAAACTAGAAACATTTGATAAATCTTTTGCCATTTCAATCTTCTGTTTCTCTTTTTCTTCTTCATATTTCTTTCGGCTTTGATCAGAGCCTTTACCAAAATTAAACTTATCTCCACCAAAGCCCGTCATTCCATAAGTTAAACCAGTTCCAGCTTGTCGAGAAATCCAACCTGGTATTCCTTTTGCTTTTGAAGCATTCCGAATATCTAAACTGCTCTCACTAACCTTTTTAAGTGCATTTCGCTGAACCATCAGTTGCCACTTATTTAAACCTTTAGCATCTGTAATTCTTTGCTCAAACCTACCACTTTCAAGTGCACCTTTTGCAACCCTACCCACTGT
>CAZOPP010000001.1:17167-30561 GCA_964581875.1 uncultured Candidatus Saccharibacteria bacterium | reverse complement strand
CCCGGAGTCGCTCGTACCCAAAACGAGAATGTTAGCCGTTACACCACACCCCGACTTTGCTCATAACTTATAAAAACTTATTTTCCCCACACGAGAATGTTATTCGTTCAGTATTTACTTTGCACACCTCAACCAAAATTACACTACTCTAGTATAAATAATCAGGCTTTTTCAACTAATAGAATGTTAGCCGTGCAGTTTTTAATTTGCACACCAGATCAAAAATACAATAAAAGTATATTACCATACTTTATATTTAAAACAATGCGCCCTCAGAAGTTTCTGAGGGCGCGACGACCAACGATATCAAAATCATATTCATATCTGTCCACATTGCACTTTTGGCGATATAAATGAGCCAAAAGCTCGATAATATCTTCACTCTTACTTGGACCATATTCTGAAAGTAAAAACTCATAGATATTTCTAGGAATATTTGGTGAAACGGATTCTTGGAGTTTTTGGGCCAAATAATCTTGAAGGTTGATCACTTTTCCCATGTGCGTGGTTTTTCAATTTATAAATATATCACAAACCTTTAAAATATAATATTTTCCAATATCTCTACCCTGCCAGCCTTCCTATTCAAATCAATATATGCACAAGCTAAATCTACCTGCCAGGGTGTTTCATGGGAAACATTTTTTTCTAATAAATAAAGTTCAATAGTTCTAGACATTTTCTTAAACTTACTAAAAGTCATATTTTCCTCTGGCCTGTAGTATTTCCTTGTTTCATGTGGAACATCTGTATTTTTCTGGGCATCCTTATGTATTTCACGTGAAACACTCTTAACTTCAATAAAATATAGCTTATTTCCCTTTTTGGCTATAATGTCGATCTCCCCGCCCTTTCTAGTGTAGTTTCTTTCCAAGATCTTAAATCCAAGAGACGTAAACTTTTTACAAGCCAAACTTTCCCCTATTTCCCCAATTTTCTGGGTTTTTGAAGTAAATTTTTTCATAATGTTTCAGGTGAAACACAAAATATCCTTATTTTTATAATACTACGAATGTTTCAGATGAAACAATTATATATGTTTCACGTGAAACCTATATAATATAATTAAGATCATTCTTATAAAAAGCCTTATTTTTCAATGTTTTTAAATTAACTTTCTTTGATTTTATTTAAAAAACTTAATAAAAGACAAAAGTTTTTAACATTATAAACATAGTTATCCACACAACTTTTCTGAATAAGTATTATTTATCAACAAACGTAAAAGTTAATTCTATAAGACAAAATAGGAGATTGTAATAAAAATGTCCTTTATAAAGGACATAATTTATATAAGAGACATGTTTGTTTTAAAAATAAATTAACCAGGCTGGCTTTATTATTTTTTTATGTTAATCTTCTATAAGAACCTTAAAAAGAATACAGTGAGCACGAGAAGACCCATTCCTCCTGAATACGAATATACAGAGACACACGGTTGGGTGGCCGCGATATGTTATATAGTTTTTATAATTTGGCTTTGTCTCCATGCATCTAACTCCTTAAGTTCCGACCTAGAACAATTGACCCCTTTGGTGTTATTTCTATGTTTTGCGGTGTTTGCATTTTTCGGTAACCCTCATGGTCCCAAGGGGCAAGGTCCCAAGTAGCTCAATCGGAAAGCTCTGACCAAGGTCAGAGTTTTCTTGTATTTATCTTTTAAAATTGCTATTCTGTTTAGGTTGAAAAATTGCGGCTATGGTTTAGTGGTAAAATACGTCCTTGCCAAGGATGAGTCGGGAGTTCGATTCTCCCTAGCCGCACACCAAAACAAAAATACCCCTGTAGGGGTGTTTTTGATTTGGTGACTTATTTGTGCACCCGGAGGGACTCGAACCCCCAATAACGGTTCCGAAGACCGTTGTGATATCCATTTCACCACGGGTGCTAGGTTTTGTCATTATACACGATTTTAGTGTTTTACAAATAGCTTAAAAATCCGAATTACTATAAAATGTTTCTTATGAAACAAAACTTCGAAATTCCAGAAGAGGTTAAAAAGATTACAGAAAAGCTCGAAAGTGAAAATTTTGAAGCTTTTATCGTTGGTGGCTGTGTCCGAGATCTTTTAACAGGGAAGACGCCAAAAGATTGGGATATTACGACAAATGCAAACCCAGAACAAATACAGGCTATTTTCCCAGACTCTTTCTATGAAAATAATTTTGGGACTGTTGGCGTAAAAAATGAAGAATCTGAAAATGAATCTGTCCGAGTTGTTGAAGTTACGCCTTATAGAATTGAAGGCGATTACAAAGACAATAGACATCCAGAAACTGTTTTGTTTAGTCAAAAAATTGAAGATGATTTGAAGAGACGAGACTTTACAATGAATGCAATAGCTTACTCAATTTCAAAAGACGAGATTGTAGATTTGTATAACGGAAGGGAAGCGATAAAAGACAAAATGATTGTTGCGGTCGGAAATCCCGATGAACGTTTCAAAGAAGATGCTTTGCGTATTTTGCGAGCAGTTCGTTTTGCCTCACAACACGGCTTCGCTATTTCTCATGAAACGCTGACGTCAATGACCGAAAATGCCGACCTTATAAAAAATATTTCTTTTGAAAGAATTCGCGATGAGTTTTTCAAAATTATAATGTCTTCAGAATCGATAACTGGAATTGTTCTTGCGAATAAAATTGGAATATTAAAATACATTATTCCTGAACTTGAAGTTGGTATTGGCGTCGAGCAAAACGGAAGTCATATTTATGATGTCTGGGAACACAACCTAAGAACAATGCAACACGCGTGTGATAAAGATTGGCCACTTCATATAAGAATAGCTGGGCTGATGCATGATATTGGAAAACCTGCGACACGTGAATGGTCAAAAGAAAAAAATGACTATACTTTCTATGGCCACGAAGTTGTTGGTGCCAAGATTGCAAAAAAAGTTTGTGAGAGACTACGGTTTTCTTCTGAGCTTACAGAAAAAGTTACAAAACTTGTGAGACACCATATGTTTTTTGCTGATCCAGAAGCAATAACTCATTCGGCTGTTCGTCGTTTAGTTTCTAAAGTTGGAAAAGAAAATGTTTGGGATTTGGTTGATTTGCGAATTTGTGACCGTGTGGGAATGGGTCGTCCAAAAGAAGAACCTTACAGACTTCGTAAATATGAATCAATGATTGAAGAGGTGATGCGTGATCCTGTTTCTGTTGGAATGCTTAAAATAGACGGAAATCGATTTATTGAAATGGGCTATAAACCAGGAAGGGAAATGGGTTGGGTTCTGCACGCACTTTTAGAAGAAGTGTTAGACGACCCAGGTAAAAATACAGAAGAATATCTTGAAGAAAAAACTCGCGAACTTTTTCTTTTACCAAAAGAAAAACTTCAAGAGTTGGGTGAAGCAGGGAAGGATGCAAAAGATGAAGCCGAAGAAGAAGAGATTAAAAAAATTCGTAAAGAGTATAAGGTTAATTAATATGAAAAGAAGAAAGGGCCCCGCGAAGCGGGGCCCTTTCATTACGTTCCTAGGAGCGTAATGTGTTCATAACGATCAAACTGTGGGCTGCATACCGTCCGCCCGCTTGATCTGCTTGGCCACTCTTTTCCCATCGTCTTTCGTTTTCACGTCGAACTCCAGCATGTCGCCCACGTGCAGGTCGCCGAACTCGGCGTCGAGCAGGTCATCCTTCAAGAAGAAGAGGTTGTTGCCCGGGAAACGGATGAAGCCGTAGCCGTTCATCAGGCTCATCACCGTGCTGCAATGTCGGAATTCGAGGTCGAGATCCGCGAATGGGTCCTCCATGTCGCGCATGCGATCATCGCGCGCCACGAAACAGTCTATGACGAGTTCATCCTCCTCCTTCAGCCCCTCGTCGATGAGGTCATGCATGGGAAGTGCATAGGTCACCTCGTTCCAGAGGTCGGTGCTCGTACGGGTGTACTGTGTTTCGCCCGTCTCCGCATCGGTGAACTCGAAATCCCAGCCGAGCAGCATGGTCTTGCAACCCAGTGCATGGAGCTTGCGCACCAACGGAACATGGTCGCTATCCGAAGCGATGAGCACCACGACGTCGTAGCGCTTTAACATGCAGAGCTCGTAGGTTTCGAGTGCCATCAGCACGTCGATACCTTTCTCCTTTTTGCGCCCCATCACATCCTTCAAGGGAAGGTAGTGTGTCTGCACGTTGTTGTACATCAGCACATCGTCGAACACTCGATCATGGTAGAGCTGGTTGGTCTTCTCATTGGCCTCGCGTGCGCTGAAGCGACCGCGGAAGAAATGCGCATCGATGATATGGCAGAGGTTGGGCTTGGTGCCTTCCCGTTCGGCCACCATGTGCCTCACGTAGTCGTGCAGGCCACCGATGTGGATCCGACGCCGATGATCGTGAACATGGTTGTAGTAGTTGCTGACGTGGGTGTAGTAGCTTCCGTCATAGAAAACCCCCACCTTCAAAGCCGGATTCAAAGTCTGTCTCATTGATAATTTGTTTGTAGACGAACTTCAGTGTTCAATCTGTCTAACACTTTAATGAAAAAAATATTTTTGTCAAGTATTTTAAAATATTTAGATTATATAAAAAAAGAGCGCCCGGACGGTGTCCGGGCGCTTTACGGTGAGGTTGAGGTACTAGGCAGCTTGTGCTTGAACTGGTCGGAATTCTCCATAGACCTCTTCGAGCTTGTCTACGAAGATGCGTATCCTGTCCACCGGTCCAAAGACAGCACTGCCTTCCTTGTTGAACTCCCTGTACGGCATCATCTTGGCTTCGAAAACTCGGCCCTTGATGATGATGTTGTGGAAGTCGTTGAGTCTCAGGTCGCCCAAAAGGGCGACGACTTTTTCCAGCTTGTGGGTGAACAAGCCCACCCTCTTACAGGTGAGATATTTGTTCAAGACATGGAAAGTTCTCATTCCCCATTTCTCGGGCGGGTGAACCTTCACGAGCTTTTTAAGGGCCTCATCCCTTTTTGGGCCCATGTTCATGTTGAGGATACTCCACAGCTGGTATGCCCTCATGCTGTAGAAGTAAGAAAATTCCAAGAAGCCTCTCTTCATCACTGGTTTGGTTTTTGTTGGTGGAACTATTTCCATCAACAATAATACTGAAATAAAAATATTTGTCTAGTTTATATAAAAAGCAACAGACCCCGCCGATGTGGCAGGGTCGTTGTGTCCAAGTCGTTCAGAAGGTTACTTCCGGGTCTTATCCCAGATGATCAGTGCCGCAAAGAACACTACCAGGATTCCACCACCGATTCCCATGTAAAGGGCGTCGTGGTGTTCTCCTAGGAACGATTCGATTGCGCGAGTGTATCCCGCAGTAACTTCTTCGTAATTCATGTTCAAGGTTTCTATATAAACTGTATCATATAAAAATATATTTGTCAAATAATAAAAAGAAAATGAAAAGGCCCGCCCTGGTGGGGCGGGCCTTCGGAAGGTTCGGTGCCTTATGCGGCAGCTGCGGCAGCAGCGATCTTCCTGCGGAAAACACCAAGGTCACCACAGAAGAAATCCACAGCATCTCGCACTCCACTCATGTCTTTGTGTTCGGACTTGAGCAGAGCTCCGACGATGATCCTGCGGACATTCTTGTCCGTCTTGTTGCTGTAGATGATGCAGGCATCATCTAGTACATCCGCCATGAAGGCGTTGTTTTCTTCGTTGGCGAACATGAAGAATGTTGCTAAAGTATCCCTCAGGAGCTGTCCTTCGATGAGGGCGATTCGACCGATGAGTCCGGTTTGCATGGCATTCACCATGGCGTTTACTGCATCTTTTTTGAGTTCCGGAGTGCGGATCTCTTTTGCGAAGGAACGGACGTCCGAGAGTGTGTTGGCGAGATCTTGCGTGCTCATGGCTATCGGTATTGGTTGTTGTTTTGGAACAGATTCTTAGTTACAATATATCATAAACAGATATATTTGTCAAGCCTTAGAAAACCTACAAAATAGCCAGGAATTTCGGCACAAATATTATAAGTCCTATGACAGAAGCCGTGACTGAGGCGATAAGAACTGCGCCGGCCGCCACGTCTTTTGCATATTTTGCGAAGAGATGATATTCCGGTGAAGTTAGATCAATATCAAATTCAATAGCTGTGTTGAAAGTTTCAGCCACTAAAACAGCGCCAATAGATGAAACAACAAAAAGCCATTCTGTTGTTGAAATTTGAAAAACAAATCCAAAAAATATTGCGACAATCGCGACCGCGATTTCAACCCAAGCGTTGTGAGTTGTTTTTAGAAAAATTTTTACACCGCGTCCAGCGTGTTCAAAACTTTGAATTCTTTTTACTGCGCTAAATGTTTCTTTTTCGTGTTCAGTTTTTGTATTTTTGTTTTCCATAAATTTATTTTTTAAATATTAACTTCAATAGAAACAGGGCAGTGGTCGGAGCCAAAAAATTCTCCGTGAATTTTTGCAGATTTTATTTTTGGCTTTAAAATTTTTGAAACAAAAAAATAGTCTATGCGCCAACCAACGTTTCGCTCGCGTGCTTTTGCCATGTATGTCCACCAAGTATAGTGACCGTTTCCTTTTGTAAATATTCGAAATGTATCAATAAAATTCGAAACAAGTTTGTCTGCACCTTCACGTTCTTCTTTTGTGAAGCCGGCATTTTCTGTGTTATCTTTTGGTCTGGCCAAGTCATCTTCTGTGTGTGCAACATTAAAATCTCCGCACAGGATGACAGGTTTTTTCTTTTCTAGATTTTTACAATATGAAAGAAAAACAGGATCCCAAGATTTGTGTCGAAGTTTTAATCTCTCTAAATCTCTCTTTGCGTTCGGAGTGTAAACGTTTACTAAATAGAATTTTGGAAATTCGGCTGTCATAACTCGACCTTCTGATTCTGTGTCGCCGAAAGTATCTTTTAGATTATATTTTTTTGTGATTGTTTTTGGAAAACCAAAATTTACTGAAAGGGGTTTTTGTTTTGAAAAAATCGCCGTTCCGCTGTATCCTTTTCTTTCTGCAGAATTCCAAAATTCGTCATAGTCCGGCAGATCGACAGGGGATTCGTGTTGCATTGCTTTTGTTTCTTGAAGACAGATTATATCTGGCTTTTCTTTTTTTATAACGGGTATAAAAAAACCTTTTTGGTTTATAGCTCTTATTCCGTTTACGTTCCAAGACATTATTTTCATAAGTTAATTATATCTTAAATGTGTATAAATAGAATGCTTGTGTATTGACAAATTAATTTAAATATGATATATTATTTTTGAACCAACCTTGAACTCAACATGTTCGTACGAAAACAGTTCATTTCAGGTCGAGACTACGTGTCGAGGCTCATCTGCATCTCTTTATTGATTGCAATTCCGGTGGTGACCGTAGTTGCGATCTTTCTCCCTCATAACCCCTAAGATCATGGTAAAAGAAGAGAAAAAGGATCTTCGTGATCTGTTCATCGAGAATGGTGAAAAGCTGATCGGGGTAGGCCTGATCGTCATTTTCTTCATTATCGTAGTTCTGCGCGAGATTCTGAAATGATCCTCGTGACCCTGCCCACTTGAAAGCCCCGCGAACGCGGGGCTCTTCTTTTACATTTTTTGCAAGAGCGTGATTACAAAAACTTCGTTGTTTTGTTCTGGGATTACGATATGCTCTTGGTTTATAAGTTGAATTCCTTCTCCGTATAAGTCCACAACTTCTTCGTCTGTAAAAAAGTAATAGGGAACACCCTCGCTTTCATAAAAATTTACTGGAGAATCTTTTGGATTAAAATCCAGAAAATGCTCTGTGTGTTTTGAAAAAGAAACATTTAAAATATGTCCGCCAGGTTTTAAAACTCTCACAACCGAATCTCTGTACATATCAAAATCTTCTTTTCGTAAATGTTGAGCAAGTCCGAAATCTGTAACAGTTTCGAAAGAATTTTTTTCAAAAGGCAAATCAAAAACATCTGCTTGTATAAACTTAATTTTGTCTTCTTTTTTCTGAAAATAAACTTCTTGATTGCTTGCATCGACAATATTTTGAACATAGTCTATACCAGTAACTCTGAAACCTTCGTCGGCGAAAATAAACGGCCAAATTCCTCTACCTGTTCCAATATCTAAAAGTTCGCCACTTTTTGGAATATATGAAAGAAATTCTAAAACTTTTGCTCTGTAATTTTTGTGAGTCCAAATATCAGAACCTGTTCGATACGCTGTTTCGAAATATTTTTTGCTATTTTCGTAAGACATTATGAAAATATTTTAACATGAAGATTTGCTTCAGTTATCTAAAAGGTGTATAAAAATAATAGAACCTTTAGTCCTTAACCGCAAAACCAAGAAGACCATGCTTCTAGTTTTGACCCTTCTCGTTCTTGCATGTGTGATCATCCACAAAAAAGGTGTCACCGAGCCTGACGTCTACACGGAATTCGGCCCGGAGATGCTTGAGCACCACGAGGTTGCAGGACGATATCTCACCGGCAAGTGACCGGTGAGACAAGGGCTCTGACACAAGTCAGAGCCCTTGTTCGTTTTATTTCCCCTTTCTTTTACTGTGGAAATTTTTATGAATCTCTTTTAGTTGGCTGTCTGTAACGTGTGTATAGATTTGTGTTGTGGCGATATTTGCGTGACCAAGCATCATTTGAACACTTCTTATATCAGCGCCATTTTGCAAAAGGTCTGTTGCGAAAGAGTGACGAATAACGTGAGGTGTAACTTTTTTTGAAATCCCAGCTTTGATTGCATATTTTTTTACAAGACGTTCTATCGATCTTGGTGTTAATCTTCCATTTTTTTTGTCGGTTTTGTTTTTACTAAATTGCACGAACATCGCTTCATCAAAATCTTTTCGCGATTTTAAATATTTTCGAATCGAATCTTTTGCAGAGTCAGAAAGAAAAACAACTCTGACTTTTTCACCTTTTCCACGAATAGAGAATTCATCTTTTGAAAGATCTAAATCTTTGTTTAAGCTTGTAAGCTCAGAAACACGAAGCCCTGTTGAGAAAAAAAGTTCGAGTATTGCTCTGTCTCGAAGCGAAAGGGCAGAGTCTCCTTCGGGCGCATTTAAAAGTCTGTCCAACTCTTCAACGGAAATCAAATCAAGACTTCGCTGTGATATTTTCGCAAGCTCTATTTTGTCTGGGGTCATCGTGCTTACGCCGCGCTTCATCATGTATTTTAGAAAAGTTCGAAGCGCGATCAAGTGATAATTTTGAGTATTCTTTTTTAGGTTTGACTGAGATTGACCTTTTACTTTTACTCCAAGTTGTCTGTTTAAGAAAATTCTAAATTCTCGAAGTTTGTCTTCGGTGATGTTTTCGATATTTTTAATTTTTGCGAATTCAAAAAATCGACTTAAATATCTGTCGTAGTTTTCGACAGTCTTCAGACTAAGACCTTTTTCAATTTCTAAATATTCTAGAAATTGTGTTTTTGCAGACTTGGTTTCCATTTGTTTTATTTTATCACAAACCAGGCGTCGGAAAATGGAAAATGTAATACTTGACAAACACACATATTATATGCTATACTTTTGGCAGTTTCGTAAGAATATATTTTAATAAAGGGATTTTTTAATTAACTTGCCTTATGACTGGCTTCGGCTAGACAATAGGTGAGACTCTTGCGAAATAAAAATTTATATAGTAATATCAGGCCCATGTTAAAAACAGCAAAAAAACAAAAGATAATTAAGAAAGCAGGACTGAGTGAAAAAGACACAGGGTCTTCACACGTTCAAATCGCTTTGCTGTCTGAGGCTATCAAGGAACTTTCTTCTCACTTGAAAACTCATAAAAAAGATAATCACTCACGAAGAGGACTTATCAAAATGGTTTCAAAGAGACGAAAGCATTTAAAATATCTTGAAAGAACAGATAAAACTGCTTACGATAAAATTGTCTCTGATCTAAAAATCAGCTAAATAAAAACAAAAATCCCGCGAGGGATTTTTGTTTTAAGTGTTACTATATATATGCGAGAGTTTTACTCTTGTGGTTTTTATAAAAATGTTTACTTACTTTTTTCATGATAAAAAAGTAACAAAAAATCTAGACCCACACTTCACACTTAAAAATATTAAATTTTAAACCAAAAAACAACAAAACTCGGAAAGTCTATACTTTCCTCAAACAGTTCTTGTTTTTAAGGCAAAATTTAATATTTTCTTAACAGTGTTCTCGTGTAGGGTCGGAAGGATTTTATTTTAATAAAATAGTTTAGAATTTTTTTAATATGATAATAAAACATAAAGAACAACGTGTTGGTGTTTTTATCGACACGCAAAACCTTTATCACAGCGCCAAAAATCTTTTTGGCCACAAAGTTAATTTTGCAAAAATAGTCGAAGATTCTCTTGCAGGAAGAAAACTTATTCGTTCAATTGCCTATGTGATAACAAGCGAAGCGGGAGATGAACAAGGATTTTTTGACGCACTCCACAAAAATGGAATTGAAACAAGAACAAAAGACCTTCAAGTTTTTATTGGAGGATCTAAAAAGGGTGACTGGGATGTTGGTCTTGCGGTTGACGCAATCACAATGGCACCGAAGCTCGATGCTGTGATTTTGATTTCTGGTGACGGAGATTTTGTTCCGCTCGTGAATTATTTGCAAACCCATTCTGGAATTCAGGTTGAGGTCGCATCTTTTGCGCAGTCATCTTCACAAAGATTGATCGACGCATCGGATGATTTTATGGATTTGTCAAAAAGTCCAGAAAAATATTTGATTGGATTTCACCAGCGCCGCGGAAAAAGGAAACCACAAAAGCAACCAGAGAAGGGTGGGGTGACAATAAGTAAGGCCGTGCCGAAAGGCTAGGAGATAGGAATTAGGTTATAAGTTTTAGATAAAAGCCCCGCGTATCCTCGCGGGGCTTTTGGGCGCTTGACCGTAAGAATATTTTGTGATTATATGATTACAAACCAAGCACAAGCATGGAGGTTGTCAAAATCTACCAATGGTCAATACCACCAGAACTGACTGGCCGGTTTCGTCGCGACTGGGAAAAGATTACCAAAGAGGTTGCTTCAGGTTTCGGTCAATCTATGGCAACTCTTTTCCAGATGAAGAACGGCGATTTCATCAGTGTAACGAAGTGGCCAAATCAGGACTCCTATCAAAAATGGGTTTCCTGGATAATGGCTTCTCAGGAAGGCAAACTCTATCATCGTTATGAGATAGAAAGCGGGGTGCCTCTAGTTAGCCTTCCTTAAGAATCACGAAGACAACCAGCGCCGCCCTGAAGGGTGGCGTTCTTGTTTTTCCAGGCAAAATGTTTATACTCAAATCATTACTATTAGTTGCTTGCGTTTGGGCGAGTAGGATTGAAAGCGATTTCAATGCTAAGGCTCGAACACAAGCCCACAATCAAATGACAAAAAAAGAATATTCATTGGAAATAGGTGGTAAAAAAATAACAGCCATTTTTTCTGATTTAGTAGAACAAGCAAATTCTGTGATTATGGCTTGTGGCGAAACTCGTGTTTTGGTGACAGCGGTAATGTCAAAAGAAAAAAGCCAAACAGATTGGTTTAACTTGACCGTGGATTATATCGAGAAGTTTTATGCTTCTGGAAAAATTGGTGGAGGAAGATTTATGAAGCGAGAAGGAAAGCCAACAGATGAAGCGATACTTGCTGGACGCGTTATCGACAGAACACTTCGTCCACTTTTTAATCAACAAATGGAATACGGCGTGCAGATAATCGCGACGGTTTTGGCGATGGATGAATCTATCGATCCGGGAATTTTAGCAGTGAACGGCGCATCGCTTGTTTTATCGACTTCAGAAATTCCTTGGAATGGGCCTGTTGGCGCTGTGCGACTTATCGAAAAATCTGGTGAAATGATTTTCAATCCTTCACAAAAAGTTCGAAGCGAAGGATTTGATTACGATTTGATCGTCTGCGGAAAGGAAAACAAGATAAATATGATTGAGGCTGTTGCGTATCAAACTCCAGAAGACAAGATTTCTCTTGCTTTTGCAAAAGCAGAAGAAGAGATTTCAAAACTTGAAGCTTGGCAAAAAGAAATTTGTAAAGAGATTGGAAAAGAGAAAAAAGTTTTAGAGGTGTCAAAAATGTCGGAAGAATCTTTGGCGCTTTTTGAAGAAAAAATCAGACCAGAGTTACGATCTCATGCAATGACAAAAACTCCAGGAAAAGAAAAAATGGAAGAGCTGAAAAAGGTTTGGAAAGAAATTTTGAAAGAAAAATTCCCAGAGCAAGAAAGCTTTAAAAAAGAAGTTGATTTTTTTGAGAGCGAACTCGATGCGCTAATTCACAAAGAAGCTATCGAAAACAACGAACGAGCTGACGGAAGAAAAATGGATGAAGTTAGAAAACTTTTTGCCGAGGCTGGAGGATTTTCAAAGGCACTTCATGGTTCTGGAATTTTCTATCGCGGAGAAACTCATATTTTGACAGCGCTGACGCTTGGCGGACCAGAAGACGCACAGCTTATCGATGGAATGGAAGTTGAAGAAAATAAGCACTTTATGCATCACTACAACTTCCCACCTTTTTCTGTGGGTGAAATGGGGCGCGCTGGTTTTGTGAACAGAAGAGAAGTTGGTCATGGGGCTTTGGCGGAAAAGGCGCTCGAAGTTGTTTTGCCAAGTAAATTAGAATTTCCATACACAATACGTTTGGTTTCAGAAGCGATGGCTTCAAATGGTTCGACCTCTCAAGCATCTATTTGTGCATCGACTTTGGCGTTGATGGACGGAGGTGTGCCGATAAAGGCGCCGGTTGCTGGGATTGCGATGGGACTTATGTATCAAGACGAAAACAATTATAAAATTCTAACTGATATTCAAGGTCCGGAAGATCACTATGGAGATATGGACTTTAAAGTTGCCGGAACAGAAAATGGTCTGACTGCGATTCAGCTCGATGTGAAAGTTGAAGGTGTTTCAAGAAAAATTCTTACAGAAGCGATGATGCAAAGTTTGGATGCTAGAAATAAAATATTAGAAACTATTAAATCTGCAATTTCTTCGCCAAGAGAAAATATTTCTCCTTTTGCGCCAAAAATTGTTGTAGTAAAAATTAACTCTGACAAGATTGGAATGGTTATTGGTTCTGGAGGAAAAACGATAAACGAGATTAGAGAAAAAACAGGTACAGAGATCACTATCGAAGATGACGGAACTGTGTTTATAACTGGAAAGGCCGACGGACCAGAAGAGGCGAAAAAGATTATTGAAAATATGACGCATGAATGGAAAGTGGGCGATGTTTCAAATGCAGAAATTACTGGGATAAAAGATTTTGGAGCTTTTGCAAAAATGATGAACGGACAAGAAGGAATGATTCACATTTCTGAAATCGCTGGCTTTCGAGTTGAAAAAGTTGAAGAAGTTTTGAAGATTGGGCAAGTTGTTCCAGTGAAAGTTATTAAAAATGAAATGGGCAAGCTTGGACTTTCTATTAAAGAAGCGGACAAAGATTTCATTGTTAAGAAAAGTTAGA
>CAZOPP010000001.1:0-17157 GCA_964581875.1 uncultured Candidatus Saccharibacteria bacterium | reverse complement strand
TTTATATTAACTAAGGGTAAAATGTTTTTTTTTTTAATAATTTTTAGAGTTAATTAAAAACAAAAGCGGATAACTAAACGGGGGGGCGCCTGCGGCGCCCCCGCTTTTCTTATTGACAATAATCTTTTTATAAATAATATATTACGAGTAAGTTCATTAGTCGTGTAGCTCAGTTGGTTAGAGCGTCGGACTCAAGTCCGAAGGTCACGAGTTCGAGTCTCGTTACGACTACGGCTCGAAAGAGTCAAAAAGAAGACATAGCTGAGCGGTTAAAGCACCTTCTTTCAGGGAAGGAGGTCGGGGGTTCGAATCCCTCTGTCTTCGCGAAGCCCCGCTAAAGCGGGGCTTTTCATTTTGTTTTAACAAAAGCGTGGTAAAATATTTTTATGAGTTTGGAAAAGGATAGAGATATTTTAAAAAATGAATTAGAGAAAACGACAGCTTCTCCAGAGTCTTCTCCTTTAAAAGAAAACAAAGAAACTAAAAAAGTTGGTATCGGAATTAGGACATATGCTGCTGATATTGCAGACATAATGCGAAAAGAAAAAGGTTCTGTTATTAAAATTGCTCTTGCTGAACAAGAAAGAAGACAAGCTTATAAAGAATCAAAAGATCCAACAAGTACAAAAAATTTAATAGTTATTTTACTTGGCGTCATGTTTATCGTCGCAGGTATTTTGATTTTTGTTTATACGATAATGAACAGAGAAGCGCCTGTTCCTGTTGTTACGCCTGTTGGTTCGCCAAGTTTGATTTATTCAGAAAACCAAACTCAAACAGATATGACAAATCTTACTCGTGGAAATTTGTTCAGCACAATAAACACAACATCGAAAGCTGCTTTTGCTGAAAACGAAACAATCACAAACATGATTATTACAAATCAAACTTCTGTCGGAAGATCGATTGTTTCTTTAAATATTTTGTTTAGCAAGCTTGGTATAAAAGTTCCGGAAAGTGTTTTAAATAATTTAACTGGGCAGTTTATGCTTGGTGTTTACAAGGTGGAAGATGAAGGAAATTTGTTTTTGATTTTTAAAGTAAGAGATTTTAATCAATCATTTTCTGCAATGAAAGATTGGGAAGTTTCTATGATAAACGACCTTGTGCGACTTTTCCAAATCGATCCAAAATCTTTCACTGGCGATATTTTCTTTAAAGAATTTCAAACAAGTGTTGTTTTTAACAAAGAAGCTAGAAGTTTGTACGACGACGATGGAAATCTTGTTTTTTCATATATTTACCTAGACCGAAACACTGTTTTGATGACAGATCATTCGGCCTCAGTAGAAGAAATTGTTAAAAGAATAAATTCACAAAGTATTAGATAAATTGTGATAAAATAATATATATGGATACACAAAAATTAAAAGGAAAACTTTTAGAAGAAAGAGCAAAGCTTGAAGCAGAATTGTCTGATCTTGGGATTATGGATCCGGAAACAGGCGATTGGGGTGCTTATCAAAAAGAAGGTGAAGCAGAAGTTTCTGACAAAAACGACGCGGCAGACTTTGACGAAGATTTTGCTCAAAGAGCCAACACGATTGGTGAAATTGAAAAAAGATATATTGATGTAAAAAATGCTTTGGATAAAATCGAACGAGCCGACGGAAGCTATGGAATTTGCGAAATGTCAGGAGAAAAAATTGAAGAAGACAGACTCGAAGCAAATCCAGCTGCACGAACATGTAAAGATCATATGAATAGTCAAGAATAGAAAAACGCCTTCGGGCGTTTTTCACATATTGTTTTAAATTTGATTTTGAAACTCAAAATCTCTGTTACAATTTTCATATGTCGTTCTCAAGAGTATATTCTGCTCAAGTAAACGTTTTGGATGGGCAGCTCATAACAATAGAAACAGATATTTCAAGAGGTCTGCATAACTTCTCTGTTGTTGGGTTGCCGGACAAGGCCGTGGAAGAGGCGCGCGACCGCGTGGGTTCTGCGATTAAAAATTCTGGACTAACTTCTCCAAAACAAAGTAATCAAAAAATAGTTGTATCTCTTTCTCCAGCGAGTGTGAAAAAAGAAGGTTCATATTTTGATTTGGCTATAGCTATTGGATATTTACTTTCAAACGAAGAATTGAAATTTAATCCAGATAAAAAAGCTTTTATCGGCGAGCTTTCTTTAAATGGTGAACTAAAACCAGTGAAAGGTATTTTGGCTCTTGTGAAATCTTTAAAAGATCTTGGTTTTAAAGAAATATTTATTCCTTTTGGAAACAGAGAAGAAGCTGCGTTGATAGATGGCGTCGATATTTTTCCTTCAAAAAATTTGGTTGAAGTTATCGACCACTTGAAAGAAGATGTAAATTTCAATATTTCTCCGCAAGAGCTAACAGAAATTAATTTAGATATGCCGACCGCTTACAATGATTTTTCTGATATTCGCGGACAAGAGATTGCAAAAAGAGGTCTGGAGATTGCTGCGGCTGGTGGTCATAATATTGCAATGTATGGGCCGCCTGGAACTGGAAAGACAATGTTGGCTCGCGCTTTTTCTGGAATACTTCCACCGCTTTCAAAAGAAGATATGTTGGAAGTAACCGGAATACACAGTATTGCTGGAATTTTGGAAGGACCCTTGGTCACAAAAACTCCTTTTCGTTCGCCTCACAACACATCGAGCTATGTTTCTGTTATTGGCGGCGGAACTTTTCCAAAACCCGGAGAAGTTACGCTGGCGCATAAAGGAGTTTTGTTTTTAGATGAATTTCCAGAGTTCGATAGACGTGTGATCGAGTCACTTCGTCAACCGCTCGAGGACAGAGTTGTGCATATTTCTCGTTCAAAAGGGACCGCAATTTTTCCAACAAACTTTATTCTGATAGCCGCAATGAATCCACCCCCAGAAAATGCAACAGCAAGCGATATTGTTAGATATAAGAAAAAAATCTCAGGACCAATAATAGACAGAATTGATATGTGGGTCGATGTTCCTAAGATTGACTATGAACTTTTAAGTGCGAAAGATAAAAAAGAAGAAAGTAGTGGTGAGATAATTAAAAGAGTTATAAAAGCTAGAAACAAACAAAAAGAAAGGTTAAAAAATTCAAAAGCAAATACGAATAGTGAAATGTCTGTTCGAGATTTAGAGAAACTTATTTCTTTAAATCAAGAAGTGAAAAGCATTTTAAATTTGTCGGCAGAAAAACTTGGTCTCTCTGCGAGAGCGTATCATCGGATAATAAAACTCGCGAGAACAATAGCTGACTTGGATGACAAAGATGAGATTTTGACTAATCATATTTTAGAGGCTTTGGCTTATCGGCCAAAAGATGAGTATTAGAAATCAAAAGGCCCAAGCCGAAGGCTTGGGCCTTTTGATTTCTACCAAACTGGTGTTTTCATTGGACCTTTCTTTCCTCTGTATTCGATGTGCAAGTGTGGACCTGTTGATCTTCCGGTGTTTCCGACTTCTCCGATCTTTTCTCCTTGTGCGATAACTTGTCCTTGGCTTACGTCTATCTTACTCATGTGAGCGTATAGAACGTTTGCTCGTCCATCGTCAATTATAACCATTCCACCATATCCTCCGTTCCAATTAAGTGTACTTTTAACGGCTATAACTCTTCCGGCAGACGACGCCACAATAGGAGTTCCTTCTTTTGCTGCAAGGTCTTGGGCTTGGTATGGCCCATGGAAACCTTGGCTTTTTACCGATCCGCGAGGTATTGGGTGAGTGTAAAATCCTGCAGGATAACTTGAGTTTGAACCAGACGATGAAGAAGTTGTTTTTGTAGAAGTGCTTGTTTTTGTGCTTGTTGTTTTTGGTTTTTCTTCAATAATAGGTGCTTCAGCGTTTGGAATTATAATCTCTGATCCAACAACAAGTTTTCCATTTTCAATATCGTTAAAAACTGCAATATCATTTTCGTCACTTTTCCATTTCTTGGCAACACTTGAAAGTGTGTCACCCTTTTCAACCTTATAAACAGCTCCATCAACTGGAAGAATCAAGATTTCTTGACCAACTTTAAGGTCGCTGTCTTTTCTAATATTGTTAAAGCCTCGAATTGTGCTAACTTTTACCCCGAACATTTCAGCTATTTGAGAAAGAGTGTCGCCTTCTCGAACAACGTAAGTACTTATTTCATCGTTTGCAGAGCTTGTTATTTTTGCTTTTCCGTCGTCCTTACTATCCACTCCAGAAGCCGAAGCAACAAGCGCATTTTCTTCTACGACTATCTCGGCTCCACCGATCGGACCACCTGTCCCAATAGAGTTTTCAGTACGCAAAATCTTCAAATTTTGAGAATTTGAATCTTGATTTTTTGATTTAAATATTTCATCGGCACCAGATTTTGCTATTGGAAGCACAACCAAAGAAAAAGTTAGAGCAAAAGGGATAGAAGCTTTTCCAAGGAAAAGCCAGTTTTTAAGGTTATTTGACGCCCGTCTCGAAAACTTTTTATATTGCGAGGAATCTGGGTCTTGTTGTTGTGTTTTTATAAGCCTTTTGGGTTATTGTTGATTAACTTTCTCAGAAAAAACCTTTATTTTTCAACGTTTTATTGGAAAATTGGTTGTCAGAAAATTCATCCAAATCAACACGTAGATAAATGGTATCCTACCCTCGAAAGGTAGTCAATCGATTTGTGGATAAACTGAAATAGGCAGTTTTTGTCAAAATTGTTGTATAATGTTTTTGTTATGGCATCTAAATTTGAAAGAAACAGGGCCTTTTCGTCAGAGGCTTTTGAGAATAGAAGAAGATTTGCAGAGGGGCACGGGAAATCTTCTGCAAAATTTGAAAATGGCGAAGAAGATGCTGACACTAAAGAATCCAATAAAAGATATAGAAAGTTTTTAAATGAAGAAGATTCTGGTTGGTCAGAAAAAGGCCATGTTGGAATTTCTTCCGCTCATGTTGTTACAAACCAAGAGGGTGATCTAAAACTTGGGGTGATTAAAAAAGAAAGATTTTCAGAAGAACCAGAAACAAAAGGTAATCATTTGTATAGTGAATTTTATGGCAACTTGATAGATTCAAATGAATCAAGAATACAAAAAACTAAAGGACCTTCGGATCTGTTTTTGGAAGAGGATGCTAAAAGAAATAAATCAAAGGCTAATTTAAAAGACGCACTAGCTTTAATTAAGTCTTACTGGGTGAATAGTGGAAATCAAGGAAAAGATAAAGCACATAAAGATAAGCTGATGTCTGCTGTTGAAAAAGATTTAAACAAGTTAAGAAAAAAAGAAAAAGAAAAAACGTTAAAAGATATCTTAGGCCATTCTGAAATTTTGAATATAAAAAGTGATGTGGAAAATCTTATCAAAAAAATTAATGGAAAAGAAGATGAGATATCGGGAATTAATGCTAAAATTATTATTGAAAAAGATAAGAAAGAATTATTCAAACTCAATGAAAGAAAAAGTAATATAAAAGAATATATTGAGGTATTAAAGAGAAAGCTTGAATCTAAAGAATCTTTATTGGAAATTCTTGATACTGGAATAAGTATTGAAGAGCTAAATTCTTTTTCAGATGAAGATATAAATTTTTATATTATGGAAAGAAGAAAAGGTAATAAATTGGAGTCTCTAGGAGAAAAGAAAGCTTTATTAAATGAGCTTGGTTTTTCTCGAGATGATATTTTTGGACTTTCTGATAAAGAAATATATCAAATTTTAAATAATAAAATTAATAAGAAGGACTGGGTTTACTCTTTTGATGATTCAGAAGAAGGTAATATGGAAAAAGAATTTTCTAATATTCCAGAATCTAAAAAACTTTTAAGCTTGGGTTTTAGTCCAAATCAAATAATTCATGTTCTATCTGAAAGTGACAGAAAAGAAATAGTAGAAAAAAACTTAAATCAAGAAGGATGGCTTGCTGAAAGTCGAAAAAAATATTCTACAAAAAAAGAAGCCGTGAGCGCTGAAGTGTCTAATGTCGACAAAGGTGAACCAACTATTATAAAAGATATAAAAGAAGATAAAAGCGCTGAAACTTTAGAAATGCCTAAAGAAAAAGAATCTGTTATTTCATCATCAGAAAATATTTCTCGTCGAAAGTATCTTGAGGACAATATAAAAATACTTGAACATGAACTACTCCTAATATCTAAAGACTTAGATCGGGCTGTTGAGGGTGGTGAAAAATCGAAAGTAGAAAGACTTAACCAATTATTTGATGCAAAAGATAATGAGTTAAGAAAATTTAAAAAAGCTTTAAGGGGGTTGCCTTTAGAAACAAATAGTCCTGCTAATAGAATAGACCAAAGTAAATTTGCGGAAGCCCTTCGGGGCACTGAAGCTAATGTGGCTTCGCCTGCTGAAAGTGTCGTGAATAATCAAGAATCTCAAGAAAGGGGTGGAAAATTACTCTCTCTTTTTGAACTTGGTTATTCTCCAAAAGAGGTTGCGGATATGGACCTTAAAAAGAGAACAGAAATCTATAAAAATCAAATAAGAAAGGTTGGCGAAGAATCTGCCAGTCCGTCTCAATCTGAAACTTTAGAAGGAAATTCTGATGAGGGCGATGGAGAAGGTGGCTATAATATCGAATATACTCACAGTGGACCTGGTGGTCACGAGAGAGTTGTTTTAAATACAGATAAAAAGGGTGTAATCGGGTTTCTAAAAGGTGAAAAGATCCCAAATGTCTCTGGCGCCCCATCTTCAGGCGGTGTAGAAAACGTTCTAACTCAAAGAAGAATCGAAGAAACAGAAGTTCTGGAAGAAATAATTTCAGATGATATTTATGAAAGATTTAAAAAAGAAAACATTGTTCCAGAATATATTTTGACTGAAATAGCTTATCTAATAATAGAAAGAAAAAGAGAATTAACTGAAAGAGAAAAAGCTATATTTGCTGGAAAAACTTCAGAGATAAATAAAATAATAGAAAAAATCAAACCAGAAGAAGGTGATAATTCACCCATATCTCAAGACGCTGCTGTTTTTGAACAAAATGGACCCGGAAAACCTGGGGAAAATTTTAGTGAGGAATTAGGGGGAACCGCCGATGCTCCGTCGGAAGGTGTTGATGAGAAAGTTGGAGATGTTGATTTGTCTCGAAGGATCGCCATGGGTGTTTTAGATGAAGAGTCTAGTCACGAAGGTAGACAACAAAAAATAATTAAACCCGAGAAGAGTGATTTAACAGTGGAAAGTTTTGTTGACCATCTTCTTGAAAATACACACAGTGGTGTTGTTGATAAAAGTCAAATTTCTAACGAACAATTGTTTTTTTATAAGAAAAATAAAGATTTAGTAAAAGCTGAAATTACAAGAAGGCAACAAGGTGAAAGTAAAAACGAAGAATCTGTTTTAGAAAATATTAAAGAAGATAGGGTAAGTAGTGTTTCTGCTGGCGCAAAAGAATTTTTGAAAAACGAAAGAGCTTCTGCTGAAAAAGAAAGAGAAGAAAAAACCTTGTTTAGTATTCTTGAAAGGGGTTATGAAAATCTCGACAAGTCTCAATTGATTGAGATTGCAAAAGAAAGAGGTATTGCTTCGGGGGCTGATAAGCAAGTTCTTATAGAAAAAATAATAAAAGATGATCTAGAAAAAGGATCAGAAAGCTTTGGATTTATTGATCAGCAAATAAAGAGCAAGCTCTCTGAATATAATATTTCAGAAAAACAAATGGCGTTTATTTCTCCAGATTTCTTTTCTCTTTCTACTGAAAAGCAAAGATATTTAATTTCTAAATTGGAGCAAAAAATTTATTTGGATGCTGATTTTTCTTCTAAAGATAGAAACGAAGAAGAAATAAAAAAAATGGGCTTTTGGAAAAAACTTGGTGCAACTTTTAACAAAGGGCGAAGACAAGTTGCAATGAGAGATCAGATGATTTTAGATGTAAAAACAAATGGTGCTTCTGGTTATGAAAGCGATATTTCGACTTTAAGTAAATATTTGATCGATGCACCCGAGATGTCTTACAAGCCAAATGAAAAAGGTAGATTGGTTCCGTATTTCGAATATGTTAATACTGAATCTATAGACAAAAAATTTGAAACACCTAAAAATTTCTTAAACGCATCTGCGAGTCGCTTGGGGGAAGTTCCTTATGAATGGTCTTTACCGAGCGCAACAAGTCGCCAAAAGGAAATGTATTACCAAGCATTTTCAAGTTATACTGGTGCGAAAGAAACATATGTAAAAGCATTAATTGAAGAAGAAGTTCGTAAAAATCCTAAAATTACTGATGCTGAAAAGTCTGATATTGAAAGAAAGGCAAGAATTGAAATTTTTGGTGTTGATGCAAAAGTTAAGTTTGGAACTTATATTACCCAAAACCCTGAAATGGAAAAACTTTCAGCTGGTTTTATTGAAAAAGTATTAGGCGCAAAATCTGATAAGTTTGTTCGGGGTGCTGCATTTTTTGGTGCAGGATATTTAACAAAGTGGCTTGGAAGGTCAATGGCTGTGACTGGTGTTGGTCTTGGTGTGTCTGCTGCTGTCGGGGGATTTATGGCTTATAGGAAAAAGAATCTCGAGTATTCAGAAAAAGAATTACGACAAAGATATGGAAAAGAAGTAAGTGATTTGAAACTTAAAAAAGCGGTAAATTCTTCAAATGTTTTTGAAAGACTTGAGAAATTAAATAACTCTTTAGAAAAAGCTGGTGATGAAAAAACTAGGGAAAAGATTCTTGCAACAATAAAAACTAGACTTTTTGTAACAGAAGAAATGATGCGCGATGGAAGAATTAATTTTGGCTCACAAAAAGATCAAGTTCTAAATCAATTCAAACTAACCGAAATGATTTCAAAAGCTTCAATGACTGTTGCAATGAATGGTGGATTTAGTAATGAAAAAACAGAAGAAGAAAAAGTATTTGATAGATTTAAACAATGGGTAAAAGATTCTGAAATTCAAAAAATGAAAAAGGACGATATTAGAATGGCAGCTCTTAAGGGGGCGGGTGTTGCCGCACTTGGATTTGGTGCTGGTGCTGGTGTTAGGTATCTTCAAGAACAAGGATATTTTGAAGCTTTGTGGGATTTGGTTAAAGAGGGTGGCGCAGAAGGTCTAGAAAAACTAAAAGAAGGTGCCAGTTATGTAGGAGGTGTTACGCATGATTATTTTAAAGAGGGTGGCGATATACTAGAATCGGCAAGTAATTCAGCAGCAGAATTAGCAAAAGATTCTGCACCGATTGAAACAGTGATGGCTGGAAGTCGTGGATTTATTGGAGCTATCGATGATCTACAAGACAAACTCAAACTTCGATTTGGCGCAAATATGCCGGCGCAATATCAAGAATTTATGTCAAAAAATCCGCACGTTTTGGCAAAAGAATGGGGAGTTTATAATCCAGGCGAAGTAAATGAAAGCGCAGCAATAATTAAAGGCGAAGGTCTTTCTATCGACTCAAAAGGAGTTGTAAGATTTATGGGATTAAACGGAACAGATGAAATGTATGTTCCAAAAGGAGTCGAAGGTGTTTCTCCTGTTGAATCAGAAAGAAGATTTTTTGACTCAGGGAACACGGCTAAAGTTGAAGCAAATCCTTTGGCAGAAAAAAATCCAAGTCTTGAAACAAGTTCTTTTGCAGAAAATAATTCTTCATATAGAGGCCCAGCACAAGTAAATGAAGGCTATGTAAGAACAAGACTTGAAACTCCAACGGGGGAGCCAAAATCTTGGTATGAAAAACCTGTTCCGACTGAGTTCGGAGCTTCTCCTGTTCGTGGCGAATACAGATTTTTAAATTCTCCTGACGGTAAAATAGTTGGAATCGATACGTCGAAAATGATTTCTGATGAAGTTTTGAAGTTTAGAAAAGATCCGGCGGCTTTTCTTAATAAAGATCTTTCTGGGACAACGCTTCTGGCGAAAACAGATTCTTTTGCAGTAAAAACTTTAAGGGACAATGGAAAGCTTATTGAAGAATTTCTTGCAAAGAAAAATGTTTTGGATGCTCCAGCTGGCAACTTAACAGCAGAGCAAACAACTTTCTTAAAAAATGATGTCTATAGACTAGGCCGAGATGTTAGCTTGAAAACAAACGGAGCTTTCGACAGTGGATACAAACCTTCAATTATTGAAAGAATGGGCGGAAAACCTACAACATATTTCAGCACTGATAATCAAGTAGAGCCGAGAATAAATCCAAGCACTGTTTCTACTGAAGAGGCGCCAAGTGTTGCAAAAGAGCCAAAACCGGCTGATTTGACTGAAAGTAATAACGCGAGAGAGCCTCTTCAAAAATCTGTAAAGGTTGAGAGTTTAAATGCTGAACAAAAAACATATTCATTTAATACAGAAAATATTAAAGGAAAAATAAGATTTATTTATAATGAAAAAGGTGAAATTGTAGAAATTCAAAATTCTCAAAGCACGTCTATTGGTGGTATAAATAACGCAGAAAAAATGCTAAAAGATGACTGGATGTCAAAAGCTGGTCAGTATAGTAAAGATGAAGCTGTAGGTATTAAAAAAATTAAAACGAATATTAAAACCCTAAAAGAATATATGACGATTCTTGAGGAGGGTGGATTTAAACCAAACTCTCTAGAGTATAAATATTTAAATGGACGTATTAACTTACTAAAAGAAGAATATAAAGATATTCTAAAATAAAACAAAAAACTCCCGCTCGGGAGATTTTTGTTTTATGTTATAGTATCTTTCATGGATTACTTAAATTCTCTAAATGAACGTCAAAAAAAGGCTGTTCTTCATACTGAAGGTCCGCTTCTGATTGTTGCTGGAGCTGGTGCTGGAAAAACAAAAACAGTAACTCATAGAATTATTCATCTTATCCAAAAAGGCGTTTCGCCAGAAAATATTTTAGCTGTTACTTTTACAAACAAAGCTGCAAAAGAAATGTCTACCAGAGTTTCTGAAATGATCCCTCACGGACTTTTTTCAAAACCAATGATTGCAACTTTTCACTCTCTTTCGGTAAAAATTTTGCGCGACAATGCAGAAAGAATTGGCTTAAATCGCCACTTTGTAATTTTAGATGACGCAGATACAAATTCAATTTTCCGAGAAGTTTTAAAAGATTTAAATATTGATCCAAAACAAAGTCCGGTCAGAATGTTTAAAAGTGTGATTTCAAATCAAAAAAATAATTACACGAGTTTGGAAGAGTTTGGTAAAAATGCAGCTTCATACGGCGCTCAGGTTATCGCTCGCGTTTGGCAAAAATACGAAGAAAAAAAGACTAAAGAAAAAGGTCTTGATTTTGATGATTTGATTTTAAAAACAGTTCGTTTATTTGAAGAAAACAAAGATGTTTTAGAAAAGTATCAAGAACTTTGGAAATATATTCACGTTGACGAATATCAGGACACAAACACAGTTCAATATCTTTTGACAAAACTTCTTGCGAAAAAGTATAAAAATATTTGCGTTGTTGGCGATTCTGATCAAAATATTTACAGTTGGCGTGGGGCTGACATTACAAATATTTTAAATTTTGAAGAAGATTATCCTGGTGCTGAAGTTGTTTTGCTGGAACAAAATTATCGTTCAACAAAAAACATTATTGAAGTTGCAAATAATATTATTAAAAAAAATAAACAACGAAAAGATAAAAATTTGTTTACAGAAAACGAAGACGGTGAGCTGATTTCTGTTTTTGAAGCTTACAATGATAAATACGAAGCTGAATTTGTTGCGGATAAAATAACAGAAATGTTGGACAAAGGAATTGATCCAAATAATATCGCTGTGCTTTATCGGGCGAATTTTCAGTCACGACTTTTTGAAGAATACATGCTTAAATATTCGATTCCATACCAAGTTTTAGGTGTTCGGTTTTTTGATCGAAAAGAAATCAAGGATGTTCTTTCGTATATCAGGGCGAGTTTAAATCCAGATTCACTTTCTGACGTAAAGAGAATAATCAATGAACCAAAAAGAGGTCTGGGAAAAACTACACTCGATAAATTTTTTAGCGGGCAAGAGTCTTCACTCCCGATAAAAACAAAGTTAAAAATAAAAAGTTTTTATGAATCGCTTGAAAAAATAAAAAATTATATTGAAACACACAAGCCTTCGGAATCTGTTGCTTTTGCGATTAAAGAATCTGGCATACAAGATTCTTTGTTAAATTCTGGACTTGAAGAAGATTTGGAAAGACTTGAAAACGTGAAAGAGCTTGTGACTTTTGCCACAAAATACGATGAACTTAAAGAAACAGAAGGGATAGAACTTTTGCTTGAAGAGGCAGCTTTGGCTTCTGACCAGGATTCACTCAGCGAAACAGTGAAGAAAAAACCAAAAAATGGCGTAAAGCTTATGACTGTTCACGCTTCAAAAGGTCTTGAATTCGACCATGTTTTTATAGTTGGCTTGGAAGATGATTTGTTTCCACATGGGAAAAAATCAATGAATAGAGATTATAACGAAGAAGAAGAGCGACGACTTTTCTATGTTGCTGTTACAAGATCAAAGAAAAAACTTTTCTTGAGTTATGCAACCATCCGAATGGTTTTTGGAAATACTGAAGTTCGTTTTCCATCAGAATTTTTGGAAGATATTCCAGAAGAATTTGTTCATCGGGAAGAACGCGATAGTAGTGGATTTGGAAACAATATTGTGTATATTTAAGTTACATGAAAGCTAAAAAACACTTAGGGCAAAACTTTTTAAAATCTGGCAAAGCTTTGAAAGATATTGTTTTGGCTGCAAAAATATCTGAAAAAGATGTTGTTGTTGAGATTGGGCCGGGGAAGGGCGCGCTGACAGAAAAAATACTGGAGTCGGCTGGAAAAGTTATTGCTATCGAAAAAGACAAAGACTTGATTCCAATTTTAGAAGAAAAATTTAGCCAAGAGATAAAATTAAAAAAACTTGTTTTGTTGACTGACGATGTTTTAACTTTTGAACTTTCAAATTTACCGAAAGTTTACAAAGTTGTTGCAAATATTCCTTTTTATATAACCGGAGCGATTTTAGAAAAGTTTTTAGATTCTTCTCATAAGCCACAAAACATGGCGGTGATAATCCAAAAGGAGGTTGCCGAGAGGATTGTTGCTCGTGACGAAAAAGAAAGTATTCTTTCGATGAGTGTTAGAGTTTTTGGTGAACCAAAATTTATAAGTAAAATACCAGCCAGATATTTTTCTCCAGAGCCAAAAGTCGATTCAGCTATTTTGCTTGTTGATAATATAAAAAATAATTTATCTAAAAAGGATAAAGAAAAATTTTTTAAATTGGTAAAATCTGGTTTTTCTCAAAAAAGAAAAACTCTTTTGAAAAACTTGTCTCAAAATGGGTTTTCTAAGGAAAAGGTTGAAAATGCTTTAAGGTCTTTAAATTTGGATGGAAATATAAGAGCCGAGAAGCTAAAAATCTCAGATTGGATGGAAATTTTGAAACTCGTCTAATATCCACATAACAAGTTTTTTCTTTGTTATATAATGACAATATGAGAAAAATCATATTTCTTTCTTTTGTCCTGGCTTTTGGTGTTTTTACTGAAAGTGCTTTTGCGCAAACATCTCCACTCATTTCTTTTGGGGGAAAAATAACCACAGCTCCTATACCGGGTGCGGTTTGTCCTACAAGTTTGCGGCCAACCAGCCCTTTTATACTTGTCCCAGCGAACGGTAGTATTGGCGGACCCTTTTCAGAAGCCCCAGGACCTTTAGCTTTTGGACAGGTTGTTCCTGGCGCTTGGATACTTGGTCTTTATTTACCAACACCAATCCCGGATTGTACAGCGCCGGCGCTACTGCCCGCTGGTGGAGCAGTGCCAATCTTTAAAGCAACAATATTTAATACTTCTGTTCCTATTGATTCGCCTTTATAAAATTATGCAAAAATATTTACCAAGTAAACAATTTGTTAGAATAATCCTCCTTGCGATTTTGGGCGGACTAATTATTTTTTTTGTTGGTAAAATTTTAAATAAAAAAACAGTTTGGAATAATAGTTCGTCAGAAAGCGTTGTAGCCTCAAGTCAAAATCAAGATTATTTCTCACAAGACACGGATGGTGACGGTCTTTACGATTGGGAAGAAGTCTTATGGGGAACAAATTCAGCTTTAAAGGATACGGACGGCGATGGGATAGATGATAAAAAATACGTTGAAAATAAAAGAAAAACAAGCGATTTTGATGAGTCATACAAGGCTGATCCTTCAAACGAAACAGAAGCTTTTGCCAAACAGTTTTTTATAACAACAGCAGTTTTAAATAAAAGTGGAACATTTAATCAAGAAACAGTTAATGATTTTTCAGCTGGAGTTGATCAATCTATAGTAAATTTTAATTTAAAAGATTCATACACTCTTTCTGATCTTAAACTTTCTCCTGTTTCTCCAGAAACTTATTACAACTCATTTAAAAACCTTTACAATTCTTTGCCGTATAAAAATATTTCAGAACTTGAAACCCTTTCTCAGATAATTCAGAATCCAGAAGATGTGAGCGCGCTTGAAAAAATCGCTAATATTAATTTAATGTATATAAAACTTCGAGATGGAATGATAAAAATGGAAGTTCCATACGCCGCTTCCGGAACGCATTTATTTTTTGTAAATAATTTAGATAAAATTTCAAAAATTCTTCTTGAAGCAAAAAATATAAATAATGATCCATTAAAAGTTACTACATATTTGAGTAAATACAATGAGTATTCGAATAATATTCAAAGTTCGCTAAAAAGTTTTTCTATTTATTTTTCGCAAAATGGTATAATACAGTAGCTTTTATATGAAATATTTTTGTAAAAAAATAATACTTTCAATCTTCATATTGATTTTTGTTTCATCTCCTTTTACAGCACAAATCGCATCGGCTCAGGTTGTCGGTGGATCGGGTAACGCAAGTGGTGGATTTAATATTGCAGGTGTTGGAGCCGTGGCTGCAAATTGTGTCGATCTTCCAGGTTTGATTAGTGACGGAATTGACTCTATAGGTAGCGCTCTTGGCTTTGGTGGCAATGTTACAGATCCAGCAAGTGCCATCGGGGCTGGGGTTTCTGCTGCAGCAGATGCAACAGCCGTTTCTACAAAAGATGCGGTTACAAGAACAAATACAAACAACACAACCAAAGAGGTTAATCAAAATAACAGAAAAGAACAATGTCTTGACGCTATTGCGCGGTATGCTGTTCTTAAAGTAATCGATAAAATAACTTTAATGACTGTTGAATGGATAAATAGTGGTTTTCAAGGAAATCCATTTTATCCAGAAAATAGGCCAAACTTTTTTGAACAAATTGCAAAAGATGAAGTACTAAATTTTACAAGCTGGTTTTCTGCAAACCCAGAAGATTATCCTTTCGGGCAAATTATTGCCGAAACAATTCTTCTAACTGTTCAAAATAGATTGCAAGATAATCTTCGTTTTTCTTTGAATCAAGTTCTTCAGCATGGAAACCAATATGCTAGTTATGAAAATTTTCAAGCAAGATTTAGTGTTGGTGGATGGGCGGGGTATCGAGCATTTGCTCAGCCAAACAACAACGTTTTTGGAAATTATATAATGGCTACAAGTCACTTGGCTCGTCAAACAGCCGGAACGAATATTACAGTTGCTAAGAATTTTCAGGCAGAGTTAAATGAAGGTGCAGGATTTTTGAATCAAAGAGAATGTGCTCGAACTGCTCTTGGTGATAGTTATTATACGTCTGGTGACGACTATATTGACCCAACAAATGAGCTTCATTTGGGTGGCTATCCTCTAATACCACAAGGACAAACAATGACTCAAAGTATCTATGAGAGTTTACCAGATACAGTAAAAGATTATTTGGATGGTGAAATTGATGGACAAATTGATCCACCTAATGGAACCTTAGAACAGGCACAAGAATATAATTTTCTTGTTCAAAGAAGTACTTGTGTTCAATGGATGACCGTGACCCCTGGGCGACTTCTAGCAGAGCAAACAACTCAAGTTCTTGGTTCTCCTCTTAGAAATCTTGAACTTGGTGATGAGTTAAACGAAAATCTTGGACTTATTTTTGATGCACTAGCGGCACAACTATTCAAGAGTGTTTCTGGCGGAGTTCGATCTCTTTACAGAACAGATTCTCAATACAGCTCAAACCCTACAGATCCAAACTATAACCCTGTTTGGGCACAATCAAACGATTCAAACTTTGGTGCAACTTCGCAACAAAGTTCTGCGGCGTCAATTCCATCGGCAGTTAACGGAACAGCAACAGATCCAGGACTCATTTCAATTCAACAAAACTATCTTCTTCAAGCTGGAAGTGCAATCGATTCTATAAACACTTTAATAAGAGATATTCAAACTCTTGATTACTGTGTTCCTGGACCAAATCCAAGATGGTATGAAAACGGACAAACAAACTTACAAAATATCGTAAGCGGTGTTTATCCTGGTCAAACAGCAAGCTACTATGCTGATCAGGTTGAAACAATGACAGGAATTAACATTCAGGATTCTGTTGTTCCTGACTACAATCAATTTATCGCTTTCATAAATCATGTTCTTACAAAATATAGAGAGTCAATGAACTCTGCATATCCTCCCGTGGGAACACCGCCAGCCGTCAGGCCAATTGCAACAAATCTTTACTTACAAATAACTCAGCTTTCAAACAGAGTTACAGAATTGCAAAATCAAATGACCGGTCTTATGTCTGTAATGCCACAACTTCAACTTATCCAAAGTCAGTTGGCGGCTCTTACTCCAGCACAACAAGCCGATACAAACAGTCCTGAAATGCAAACAATATCATCTTTGTTGAGTCAGGTGGCAAGCCAAGGTGTTTTGGTAAATGAATCACAGTTAAACCAACTTGGGCAAGATATTTTACTATACGAATCTCAGACATTTGCTGCAAACAACTATATAAACCAATGTATTCAAGAAGTTACTTCGACAAACTATGCTGGATTAAACGAAAGAATCCCTTATCCATATCCTTCAATTTCTCAAAATGCATCTTTTTCTGCTATTCCAACGCCGAACCAAAACCACTATTTAAGTAACCTTAGTTTCGGTGACGACACAGGACAAATAGACTTGTCAGGATTTAATGGTCAAAATATAACTGTTCCAACAACAAGTACTCAAACATTTGCCAATATTTTGCAATCTCTTTTCTAAGGATTTACACATAAAAAACTCTTTGTTTTTAATAACAATGTTATAATTTTATACAGTAGATTTCATCTGCGTATAATGAAAAAAATAGCAACCGTTATCGCTTTAATATTTGTTGTTTTTTCTGGATATTTTGCCTATCCTGCTACTTTTG